>PIVL01000017.1 GCA_003354145.1 Paracoccaceae bacterium | reverse complement strand
CATGCTGAACCGAAACGGACCTCTTAAAGGCGTGCGTGTGGTGGAAATGGCCGGCTTGGGCCCCGCACCTTTTGCCTGCATGATGCTGGCCGATATGGGCGCCGAAGTCGTGCGCATCGCACGTCCCGGGCAAAAACCGCTGTTCGGACTTGAGCAGAAACACAACCTTTATGACCGCTCGCGACAGACCCTGACACTTGATCTGCGCGACCCGGATCAAAAGGCGCAAGCGATGCAATTGATCGACCATGCCGAAGTCCTCATCGAAGGCTATCGCCCCCGCGTCATGGAGCGCCTTGGCCTTGGCCCGGACGACATGTTGGCGCGCAATCCAGCACTGGTTTACGGCCGAATGACAGGTTGGGGGCAGGATGGCACACTGATAGACCGTGCTGGCCACGATCTGACCTATATGGCGATCACCGGCACGCTTTGGTCCATTGGCCCTGCCGGGGCGCCGCCGCCGCCGCCGCAAAATATCGTCGCTGATCTGGCAGGAGGTGGCATGATGATGGTGGCAGGCGTGCTTGCCGCCCTGCTGAGTGCGCGAAGCACCGGGCAAGGGCAGGTGATTGATACCTGCATGTCGGACGGTGCAGCACTGATGATGGTCATGCAGTTCGGCCTGATGGCCGGAGGCGTCTGGAACGATAAGCTGCGTGGCGGCAATGTACTGAACGGAGGATCAGCCTGGTATCAGTGCTATGAAACCCGCGACGGTGGTTATGTAGCACTTGGCGCAATCGAACCCCAATTCTTTGCCAAGTTTCTTGAGGTACTGAACCTAAGCGAAGATCCCGTGTTTTCCGACCAATACGCACCCGATGCTCAGGCCCCTATGAAAAATGCCCTGCATGAACTGTTCCTGACCCGCGATCGCGATGAGTGGGCGGCGTTGTTGGAACAAGTGGATGCCTGCTTTGCCCCAGTCCTGTCGATGACCCAAGCCCCTTCGCATCCACATAACATCGCGCGCGGCACGTTTGTTACTACTGATGGAGTACTGCAACCCGGCCCCTGTCCGCGCTTTTCTGGCACGCCTGCCGATCCGCCGACACATGGCGATGCAGGCACGATAACCGTTGAAACGGTCCTGAAAGCCTGGACGACATAACCGGCAATGCCTTGCCTCAGAGAACTAATTCGCTTGTGTCTTAGTCATTCTCTGGCAAAACTGGGTTCAGAACAGGCCACACAATAGCCCAAGATCAACCACTAAGGGAGACCACTATGAAACATTTCTCGAAACTGGCCTTTGCCAGCGCCATCGCATTGGCGGCAGGCATTGGCGGCGCGCAGGCGCAGACCAGCCTGACGCTTGCCATGCAGCTGGAACCCCCACATCTGGATCCAACAAGCGCCGCGGCTGGTGCCATCGATTCCGTGGTCTATTCCAATATTTTCGAAGGCCTGACTCGTTTCATGGGTGACGGTTCAATCGTGCCCGGGCTGGCTAAAAGCTGGGAAATTTCAGACGACGGGCTGACCTATACGTTCAAACTGCAGGATGGCGTAAAATTCCATGACGGCACCACAATGGACGCCGAAGATGTCAAATTCTCGCTTGACCGCGCCCGCGCCGAAGACAGCGTGAATGCCCAAAAGGCTCTGTTCGCCGGGATATCCGATGTCACCGTGATCGATCCTTTGACCGTGCAACTGACTTTGTCAGAGCCCAACGGTAACATGCTGTTCAACCTTGCCTGGGGCGACGCGGTTATCGTGGCACCTGAAAGCATCGAGAACATCAAAACCAACCCTGTGGGCACTGGCGCGTTCAAATTCACCGATTGGGTACAGGGCGACCGGATCGATATCGAACGCAACCCTGATTACTGGGGCACTCCGGCGATCCTTGAGAGTGCAACGTTCAAATTCATCTCGGACCCAACGGCTGCATTTGCCGCTGTGATGGCCGAAGATGTTGACGTGTTCAGTAGCTTCCCGGCCCCGGAAAACCTGCCCCAGTTTGAGGCAGATCCAAGGTTTCAGGTGCTGATTGGCTCGACCGAAGGCGAAACAATTCTGTCAACCAACAACAAAATGCCGCCTTTTGACAACGTTAAGGTCCGCGAGGCAGTTGCCCACGCCATCGACCGTCAGGCGATTATCGACGGCGCCATGTTCGGCTATGGCACGCCCATCGGCACCCATTTTGCACCGCATCATCCAGACTATTTGGATCTGACTGGCAATTCAGCCTATGATCCTGATCTGTCGCGCAAATTGCTCGCCGAAGCCGGTTTCCCGGATGGCTTTGAAACCACGTTGTACCTGCCACCGCCCTCCTACGCGCGTCGCGGTGGTGAAATCATCGCTGCCCAACTGGCCGAAGTCGGCATCAAAGCCGAGATCACCAATGTCGAATGGGCCCAATGGTTGGAAACCGTATTCCGCGGCAAGGATTTTGGCCTGACAATCGTGTCTCACACGGAACCCATGGATATCGGCATCTATGCCCGTCCTGAGTATTATTTTCAGTATGACAACCCAACGTTCCAGGAATTGATGACCACGTTGAACGCCACCACCGATCCGGCCAAACGGAGCGAATTGCTGGCTCAGGCGCAAACCATCATTTCCGAGGATTACGTCAATGGGTACCTGTTCCAACTGGCGCAACTGAGCGTTGCCAAAGCAGGTGTTCAGGGATTGTGGACCAATGCACCAACACAGGCCAACGATCTGACAGGGGTAAGTTGGGCGAACTGATCCGCCACCTTAAGCAACAGCGAAAGGCCCCTGAGAAGGGGCCTTTTTATTGGCGGTATCAGGCGCGCTCAAAAAGCGATAGTTGCAGGTCCAACAGGCGTTCGCCCTCTTGCACCAAAAGGCTGGGGTCACGCGTCACGATCAAACGCAACACCAGACCTTGTATGATCCCAAACAAAAGCGTCACCCCATCTTCAGCACTCAACCCGGCCTGAAAAGATCCTTCTAACCGTGCCTGTTCAAAATTCCGACGCAGAATGTCGCGAAATTCGGTCATTGCCACCTGCATGTTGCTGCGCGCCTTGGACAAAGCACCGGTCGGATCGCGGGTCACCATAATTTCGGGCAAGGCAGGCGTTTCTGAAATCAGACGCAAGTGGTCCAATATCAGCGACCTTAATCTGTCTATCGAGGTGCCGACCTTCTGCTCGCTCCTCACTAGGTTTGCTGAAATCTGCGCGCAAAGCATGTCGGTCACCGCCTGCCAGATATCTTCTTTTTTGGGAAAATGTTTGTAGATAGCAGGCTGAGTCAGACCAAGCTGCGCTGCGATCATGCCAGTTGTCACATGGTTCGGACCAACGTCGAAGGCCAATTTTAACGTTGTGCACAAGATCTCGGCCTTACGTTCGCCTGATTTTTTACGCCTGCTCAAATCTGCCTCGCTGCGCGACGCGCCATAATTGCCACGACAACCCAAAAGCCGATCCTGAAGGCCAATGCCCCGACAGTGCGCATCTCAAACGCTTCGCCACGCAGGACCACAACCGCAAACCCCAAAGCGACCAGTGTGGTTGCAAAAGCAATGAAAGCGGCCAACCCGGCCGCCCAGTTTTCGCGCCGCCACAAACCGATTGCAGCCACGACATAGAGGGGGCCTGCGAGAAAGTTGAACCAGACGACGACCCGGACATAATTCCCAGCCCATTCCTGAGCTTCCGCGGGTCCGAACAAGACGCTTCCACCTGAGAAGACCGTCAGCAGGCCAAAGATCAATGCAAATATTGCTGTAAATTTGAGCCAGCCAAAAGATGTGTCGGGCTGTTGAATAAGGTTGGTCATGTGCTGGTACCCTCATAAGTTATATATCTATAACTAATTACTGACCAGACAGTTTTCAACACTTCGCATACTGTCAAAACCACCTGCGTTGAAGTTGATCTCATCAATTCTGCCGGCGACATCACAAATCAGCAAAAACCCATTTCCCCATCCCCCAAAACCACGCTAACATAGTCCAAATGTTGCGCTATTCTCTCAAACGTTTGATGTCTCTTATCCTCAGCCTGGCTGTAGCCTCGTTGGTGATCTTTCTGGTGATCGAAGTAGCCCCCGGAGATCCAGCCAGTTTCATGCTTGGAATCAATGCCCAGCCCGACACTGTTGCAGCGTTACGCACCGAACTGGGGTTAGATGTACCAAAAACACAGCGCTATCTGACCTGGGTCAGCAATATGCTGAACGGTGATTTTGGCACATCTTATACCTATCGCACTTCGGTCGCGACGATGATCGCGGATCGAATGTGGGTGTCTTTACCGCTGGCTTTATATGCGCTGGTCCTGTCCACACTCATCGCTTTTCCGGCTGGAATTTACGCCGCAGCCCGACGCGGCAAAGCAGGGGATATGGCGGTCATGGGAGCGACTCAACTGGGCGTGGCAGTGCCGAACTTTTGGTTTGCCATGATGATGGTATTGGTCTTTGCCATCAATCTGCGCTGGTTTAGCGCAGGCGGCTTTGTCGGCTGGGACAAGGGGCTATGGGCTGGATTGCATTCGCTGACCTTGCCCGCGATTTCTTTGGCCCTACCGCAGGCGGCCATTCTGGCACGGGTGATGCGATCATCCCTGCTCGACATTCTGGGCGAAGATTTCATGCGTACCGCACGTGCCAAAGGGTTGTCCCGCAGGCAGGCGTTGTGGCGCCACGGGGTACGCAATGCGATGATCCCTGTTTTAACGATCATTGGCCTGCAATTTTCGTTCCTTCTGGCCGGGTCAATCATTATCGAACAGGTCTTTTATCTGCCGGGACTGGGAAGGCTGGTATTTCAGGCGATTTCTTCGCGTGATCTGATCGTGGTGGAAAGCGTTGTCATGCTGCTTGTGTTCGCTGTGATCGTGGTCAATTTCATCGTTGACCTGACCTATGCCGCCGTTGACCCCCGGCTAAGATCACGCACATGAACCGTAATCTGATCATAGGCACCACGCTATCGTCGCTGGTCATTTTCGCGGCATTGTTGTCGTTCATCTGGACACCCTACGCCCATACCGCGATGAATATCCCTGAAAAACTACAAAGCCCCAATTGGCAACATTGGTTTGGAACGGATCATTTTGGCCGCGACATTTTCAGTATGATCATGGTGGGTGCGCGCACCTCAATCGCCGTTGCTTTGGTCGCTGTAAGCATTGGCATTGGCATTGGTGTGCCTCTGGGCCTGACAGCGGCCGCGCGCAAGGGCAGTTGGCTGGACGAAATCATCATGCGCGGCAATGATCTGGTGTTTGCGTTTCCTGCCATCGTCATCGCCATTCTAATCACGGCAGTATTTGGCGCCGGAGCAATCAATGCGATCATCGCCATCGGCATTTTCAACATCCCGGTATTTGCCCGTGTGACGCGCGGTGCGGCGCTGTCACTATGGGAGCGTGACTTTATCCTGTCGGCCCGGGTTGCTGGTAAATCCAGCGCCCGTATTTCGTTTGAACATATCCTGCCTAACGTCATGAACCTGTTGATCGTGCAGGGCACCATCCAGTTCAGCCTTGGTATTCTGGCCGAAGCCGGCCTTAGTTACGTTGGTCTTGGTGCACAGCCCCCCACCCCCAGTTGGGGCCGGATGCTGGCAGATGCTCAGACGATGGTCAGTTTCGCCCCGCATTTGGCGCTGATCCCTGGTGTTGCCATTATTCTAACGGTGTTGGGGTTGAACCTGTTAGGCGATGGGTTGCGCGACTATCTTGATCCCAGGTTGCGGATCGCCCGGTCATGAACCTGCTAACTATCACGGACCTAAACCTGTCCATCCACAAATCCGACATCTTGCGCGATGTATCCCTGACGGTTGGTCAGGGTGAAATCGTCGCCGTTACCGGCGAAAGCGGGTCAGGAAAATCCATGACCGCGCTGGCGGTTATGCAACTGTTACCCGACTTGAGTACGTCTAGCGGGTCAATCCAACTGGATGGCACTGAGCTGACCGCCGTCTCCGAGGCCGATATGTGCGCCTTGCGTGGCAGTGCCGTCGGCATGGTATTTCAGGAGCCTATGACCGCCTTGAACCCGGTCAAGACCATAGGTGATCAAGTTGCCGAAACCATCCTGATTCACAAAGCGATGCCGCCCGCCAGGGCGAAAGAGCGGGCCCGCGAAGTGCTCGAGCGAGTCGGTCTGTCCGCTGACAAATTCCCGCTCTCAAGGTTTCCACACGAATTATCAGGCGGTCAGCGCCAACGTGTTGTCATTGCTATGGCCATTGCCTTACGTCCAAAATTGCTAATCGCCGATGAACCAACCACTGCGCTGGATGTTACCACGCAGGCGCAAATCCTTGATCTGCTCAAGGGTCTTGTCAAAGAGGAAAACATGGGCCTGTTGATGATCACCCATGACCTTGCTGTGGTATCCGATATGGCCGACCGCATCGTTGTCATGCGCCGTGGTGAAATCGTCGAGACCGGGGCGACCAAACATCTGCTCGCCCATATGCAGCACCCCTATACCAAAATGCTGTTCGCGGCTTCGGGCCACCTTGTTAATCTACCAACTCCACCCGAACCGACACCGCTGCTAAAAGTACAAAACGCCGTCCGCGACTATCAGCTGCCTCGTACCAGCCTCTTTGCCAAACCGGGGCATTATCGCGCAGTCAACGACGTCAGTTTCACTCTGCATCGCGGCGAACGGCTGGGGCTTGTTGGTGAAAGCGGCTGTGGAAAGTCGACACTGACGCGGGCCATTCTGGGGCTGGAACCCTTGCAAGGCGGTCAAATCCATTTGGACGGAGCACCTGTTTTTTCGGGTCACAGCCCCAATCTTGATGTGCGTCGCAAAATGCAAGTGGTGTTTCAGGATCCGTTTGGATCGTTCAACCCGCGTCACCGCGTTGACCGGCTGATCACTGAACCTTTCTTTCTGCTTGATACGCCACCCAAAGGTATTGCCCGCAAAGATGCCATTGCCCAAGCACTGACTGCTGTTGGTCTGCATCCAGATGATGCCTATAAATACATCCACGAATTTTCCGGTGGTCAACGTCAGCGTATCGCAATTGCCCGCGCCCTGATTATACGTCCGGAACTGATCCTGTTTGACGAGGCCGTCAGCGCACTAGACGTATCTGTCCGCGCCCAAATCCTTGATTTGTTGGCGGAACTTTGCACTGCTTATGACCTGACCTATCTGTTCATCAGCCATGATCTAAGTGTCGTTCGCACCGTGACCGACCGGGTTATGGTAATGCAGGCCGGCGAGATCGTCGAACAGGGCGTCACCGAATCCGTTTTCACCAACCCGCAACATCCCTATACCAAATCCCTGATCGCGGCGGCACCACGCTTGCCTGATCTGACCCCAACTTCAAAGGAGCCTGTGCAATGATTGATCCTATTTGGTTTGATCCATCCCAATGCCTGATTGACGGCACATGGCAGGCAGCTAAATCTGGTGAGTTGCTGCCACTGGTCAACCCGTCCGACGGTAGTACCATCTGCTCCATAGCTCGGGGCAAGGCGGATGATGTTGACGCCGCAGTTACCGCTGCGCATTCAGCATTGAACGGAGAATGGGGGCGGATGACTGCTTTGGAGCGGGGTCGCGTCCTGACCCGTATTGGCCAATTGGTTCTGGAACGCGTAGACGAACTGGCTGTACTTGAGGCGATGGACGTGGGTAAACCGCTCACGCAGGCGCGTGCCGACGCCGTGGCTTTGGCCCGATATATGGAATTCTATGGCGGTGCTGCAGACAAAGTTCATGGCGAAACCATTCCCTATCTGGATGGATACACTGTCTATACCTTGCGCGAGCCGCATGGCGTTACCGGCCATATCGTTCCCTGGAATTATCCGATGCAAATTATTGGTCGTTCAGTCGGGGCTGCTCTGGCAATGGGCAACGCCACCGTTCTGAAACCCGCCGAAGAGGCCTGTCTGACCGCCCTGGCCTTCGCCAACATCGCGATGGAGGCCGGTTTGCCCGATGGTGCATTGAATGTTGTGCCCGGACTTGGTGCCGAAGCCGGTGCTGCGCTATCGTCCCACCCAGGCATCCAACATCTGAGCTTTACCGGATCGGTGCCAACCGGAGCTTTGGTGCAGGCAGCTGCTGCGCGCAATGTGGTACCCGTGACACTGGAACTTGGCGGCAAATCCCCGCAATTGGTGTTTGACGACGCCGATTTGGATGCAGCCATGCCATTTCTGGTCAATGCAGGTATTCAGAACGCGGGGCAGACCTGTTCTGCGTCTTCGCGGATTCTCGTGCAACGTGGCGTGTATGATGAAGTATGCAACCGTATGGCTATAGCCTATGAACAGCTTACGGTTGGCCCAGCCGCCGAAAATCTACGCCTTGGTCCGCTGATTTCAGTGCGCCAAAAAGAAATCGTAACTGGTTTTCTGAACAAAGGTGCCGATCTGACTGTCGCGGCCCAAGGCGTTATCGTCGATCACGCCCCAAGTGCCGGAGCCTATGTGCGCCCAACCTTGTTCAAGGATGTGCCTGCAAACCACCCATTGGCACAGGATGAAATCTTTGGCCCAGTGCAGGTCATCATCCCGTTTGACACCGAAGCCGACGCGTTGGAAATTGCCAACAGCACCGAATACGGCCTTGTTGCCAGCGTTTGGACCCGTGATGGCGCACGGCAGATGCGTCTGGCGAAGGCGCTGAAATCAGGTCAGGTGTTTATCAACAATTACGGCGCAGGAGGTGGAGTCGAACTGCCCTTTGGAGGTGTCGGAAAATCCGGGCATGGACGCGAAAAAGGGTTTGAGGCTCTGTTTGGCTTTTCACAACTCAAAACAGTGGCCGCGTTTCACGGCTAGCCATGTCAGTAGATCGCCGAAATCAGGTCGGGCTGGCCATCGTATTATCGATGATCTCGCTAGTCCTGTTTGATCTGATGGGGCTGGTTATCAAGCACTTATCGTCAGATTATGACGCGACAGAACTGTCTGCCTATCGCAATATATTTGGAATGATCCCAAGCCTTTTTGCGCTTTGGTCTTCGCCCAGCTGGCATAAATCCGGGCGCGTCATCCGAATTCGGCAATGGCCTTTGGCCTGCGCTCGCGGGTTGATGGTGACTATCGCGCAGTTACTGTTCTATTATTCTCTCGGCCAACTGGCTTTTGCCACGGCCTCAACCATCACCTATGCCAATGCGCTGTTCATGACCGCGCTTGCCATCCCAATCCTGGGCGAGAAGGTCGGCCTGATCCGCTGGTCCGCCGTTTTGATTGGGTTTGCAGGGATCATGCTGATCGTTAAACCGGGGCATGACAGCTTTAGCTGGGTCGCATTGGCCCCATTGGGTGCTGCGTTCCTTTATGCACTTGCCGGAGTTACCGCGCGCCTGACCGATGCAGACGTGCCCAGCCCGCTGATCAACCTATATTCGTCAGTTGTTGCCGCGATCGGGGCCACCCTGCTTACGTTGTTTGCAGGTGGGTTCTCCGGCATCGCCAACGACACTGACCTGCTCTGGATATTGGCGATGGGCGGCTTTGGCGGCACCGCTGTTCTGGTAATGGTAGTGGCGTTTCGTATGACCGAACAAAGCAACATCGCCCCATTCAGCTATTTCGGCATACCTATTGCGTTTATTCTCGGCTGGATACTGTTTGACGAAACCCCGATTGGCGAATTGTTCCCCGGCGCAATCCTGATCGTGTTTGGTGGCTTGCTGGTAGTCTGGCGCCAACGACTAAGGCGGTGGGCGTAACTTTAAACGACGACCTTTATCCGCTCTTGGTCGCCAACCCCAAACACCCGCTTATACCGCTTGATCTCGTCCGGCGGACCCATTGCCTTTGCTGGGTTATCCGACAATTTGACCGTCGGGCGCCCATTTGCTGCGACCGCTTTGCACACCATCGAGAACGGAGCCAACCCATCATTTGGAACAAAGCCCCGGAAATCATTGGTCAGCAACGTGCCCCAGCCAAAGGAAATGTTCACCTGATCCGAAAATTGCTTTTGTAATTCTATGATTTTTTCCACATCCAACCCGTCTGAGAAAATCACCCGCTTTTCCAACGGGTCCTCACCGCGTTCTTTCCACCAGTTAATGGCGATGCGCGCCGCAGTTGCCGGATCGCCGCTATCTACCCGAATACCTGTCCAACTGGCCAGCCAGTCCGGCGCGTTCTCTAAGAACCCTTTGGTGCCATAAGTGTCCGGCAATATGATCCGCAAGTTGCCATCATGTTCCGAATGCCAATCCGATAACACGTCATAGGGTGCCTGCGCCAATTCGGCGTCACTTTCGGCCAGGGCTGAATAAACCATTGGCAATTCATGGGCATTGGTACCAATCGCTTCGACCTCGCGGTTCATGGCGATCAGACAGTTCGACGTACCGGTAAATTTGGTGCCCAATCCTTCGCGCATGGCCTGTACACACCAGTCCTGCCAGAGAAGCGAATGACGACGGCGGGTGCCAAAATCGGCGATGCTCAGCGGATCAATATCACGTAATTTTTCGATTTTTTCCCAAACACGAGTCATCGCACGGGCATATAATACCTGCAATTCAAACTGCCCCATATCATTTAATACGGCCCGGTTGCGCAGTTCCATCAACACGGCCAGTGAGGGGACTTCCCACATCATGACTTCGTACCATTTTCCTTCAAACGTCAGCTCATACTGATCGCCTTTGCGCTCAAGGTGATAAGGTGGCAGATGCAACTCCTCGAACCATTCCATAAAATCCGGCTGGAACATCTGGCGTTTGCCATAAAACATATTGCCCCGCAGCCAGGTATTTTCTCCGCGGCTTAGGCTTAGTGTACGGATGTGATCAAGCTGTTCGCGCAACTCACCCTCATCCACCAGTTTGGCCAGCGGAACATGGCTGGACCGGTTGATAAGAGAGAACGTGACCTTGGTATCAGGCTTGTGGCGAAACACCGACTGACACATCAACAGCTTATAGAAATCCGTGTCGATCAAGGACCGGACAATCGGGTCAATCTTCCATTTGCGGTTATAGACACGGGTTGCAATATCGACCATGACGGGCCTCTTCGTTATAAAATGGGATTTAGACAGACACACCAGCCGCTTGCATTGCTTCCAGTGCAATAGCAAGAGACCCATCCAGATCAATCGCCCGGCAGGCCTCTGGTCGCACCGCCACATTGAACCCAAGCCTTGCCGCATCCACTGCCGAGAAATACACGCAAAAATCTGTGGCAAGCCCGACGAGCGTCAGATCGGTAATGCTTCGATTGCGCAAATAACCCTCAAGGCCGGTTGGCGTGCTTTGGTCATTCTCAAAAAACGCGGAGTAGCTGTCGATTGCTGACCGGAACCCTTTGCGCAGGATCAGGTCACCATCCGTTCGCAGATCGGTGTGAAAATCCGCACCGTATGTGCCCTGCACGCAATGATCTGGCCACAATACCTGTGGCCCATAGTGCATGTCTTTCATGTCATAGGGTGCGGCCTGGGCATGTGACGTAGCAAATGATGAATGTCGGGCGGGGTGCCAGTCTTGCGTGAGAATCACCGCGTCAAAGTCATCCATCATAGCATTGATATCAGCCACGACCTCTTCGCCACCCGGAACGGCCAGACCACCACCAGTACAAAAATCATTCTGCACATCAATTACGATCAAAGCATTGGTCATCGGCTCATCCCTTTTTCTTGTCCTATCGGTACGGATTGATGCCGCCCGCGTCAATGCAGGCCCTTGCCCTGTGTGCGCAAGACCAATAGACCGCCGCCCATGTACACAATAGCTGCCCTATATCATTTCACCCGATTCGATGACCCCGCGACATTGAAACCTGCCCTTTTGACCCGTTGCACAGACAGCGACGTCAAAGGCACTCTGTTGCTGGCCCGCGAAGGGATCAACGGCACCATTGCCGGCTCCCGTGCTGGCATAGACGCAGTGATCGCGCATATTCGCGGTTTGCCCGGATGCGATGGTCTTGAGTGGAAAGAAGCCACCAGCGCAGATGCTCCTTTTGGCAAAATGAAAGTCCGCCTGAAAAAAGAGATCGTCACCATGGGGCAACCCGACGTCGATCCATTGGCGCATGTTGGTAATTATGTGGACCCGTCTGACTGGAATGATCTTATTCAGTCTGAAGATGTGGCTGTCATCGACACCCGCAACGACTACGAAGTTGCCATTGGCACGTTTCAGGGGGCTGTCGATCCTGAAACCAAATCCTTTGGCGAATTCCCAGCCTGGTGGCAGGAAAACAAAGACCGGTTTCACAACAAACGCATTGCCATGTTCTGCACAGGCGGCATCCGCTGTGAAAAATCCACAAATTATCTGCTCAGTCAGGGTGTCGAGGATGTCTATCACCTTAAGGGTGGCATACTGAAATACCTCGAAGATACCCCAGTAGAATCCAGCACATGGGATGGCGAGTGTTTCGTCTTTGACAATCGCGTCAGCGTTGGCCACGGTCTGAAACCGGGCCCACATGATCTTTGCCATGGCTGCCGCCACCCAATTGTGCCTGCCGACAAAAACCACCCGCAATACGAAGCAGGCGTTTCATGTCACAATTGCTTTAACGAAACCTCAGCGTCCGACAAAGCTCGCTTTCGCGAGCGTCAGAGACAAATGGCCCCTTTGCGTGCCCGTTCATCCGGCGCTTGAAACCGCTTGCGGTGACTTTGATCGCGTTCGCATGACCAACATCAGCATGACCACAATGGGTATGGCGTTCCAGGCAATGCCATTCAGGAATGCGGCGCGGTAGCTGCCGGTCATGTCGTAAATCCATCCCGTCATCCAGCCGCCTAATGCCATCCCCAGAATAGTCATCATCAGCACGAAACCCACCCGCGCTCCGGCCTCTTTTGCGGGCATGTATTCGCGCACGATCAAAGCATATCCGGGTACGATACCACCTTGGGATAAGCCAAACGTAAAACTTATCAGATAAAGCGACACCATGCCGTCGTATGGCAGGTACAAAAACAGGGCTATGCATTGCAGAACCGCCCCAATCAAAACAGTACGAACACCGCCAAACTGATCGGCAAACAACCCCGAAATCAACCGGCTGATAACTCCGCCCAGCAACATCAAAGACAACATTTCCGCGCCAACCGCCGGGCCAAATCCCAACCCAACACAATAGGCGACAATGTGTACCTGCGGCATCGCCATTGCGACACAACAGCCAATACCTGCCAACCCCAGCAAATATTGCAGGCTGCGTGGGGATAACCCGGCGTTGCGCGTGTTTAGCGACGACGACGCATCGGCCGCGACATGCGCGTCCAGCGGGATCTTTCGCCGCAACAGCATCGACAGAGGCACCAGAACAACAACAGTAATGATCGCCAATGTCAGATAGACCTGCCGCCAGCCGCTCTCGGCAAGCATCCCGGTCAGCAAGTTCGGCCAGATTGCACCTGACAGATAGTTACCACTTGCCACCAAAGCGACGGCAATGCCGCGCCGCCGCAAAAACCAATGGGAAATATCCGCAATCAACGGCCCAAATCCCACGGCACAGCCCAAACCCAACAGCAGGTGCGTCACCGATAAAATCGTCATCGAAGGCGCCCACATCGATAGCAGATAGCCAAAAACAATCACCACCACCGCGCTATTCAGTGCAAGGGTCACGCCAAACCGATCAACAATCCTGCCAATCAGTAGATTGCCGATAGCGAACCCAACCATTACCAAGGTATAGGGAATCGACGCTTCAGCGCGTCCTGCGCCAAATTCAGCCTCAACGGTGGGCATGATAACGACAATGGCCCAAAGGCCGACATTGGCCACCATGGCGATTGTCAGCGTTACGGCCAGTCGAAACCAGGAATAGCGACTATCGTGAATATCAGACGTGTTCATAGCTGGCACGCTACGAATGACATGGTGATTTGTATAGCGCCAGTTTAGCCGAATTCAGGCGTAGAGTGGGAAAATCCGCGCCGTTCTCCTGTGCGGCACAAGGGTCGTACCAAGGGGGCGCGCCATTGCTGCGCCCCCATTTTGTCAACAACGCTTAAGGCGTCGGCGGCGGCGCCGAAGGCAGCCTGTTGGTGTTGTCCTTCACAACCCATACGCTGTTATTGTCAAGTTTTTTAGAAAGACCCTTATTCACCCGAAAACAAATCCAGCCATCGTCGTTTTGGTCATGCTTGTTGCCAACATCGCTTGGACGTACGACGTTAACGGATGAAACCTGCCACAAGCTGCCTTTGCCCTCGGGGCAGCCGCCAACCGGCCCCCCGGCCTGGGCCACGGTGGCCACGCCAAAAGAAACAATCAGGCCAAGCCCGACAGCGCCGGTAGTCAGTTTAAGTGTATGTTTCATGTCTTCATCCTCTCTTGTTTCAAATCACTACCGATAGAAACTTCGGGACGGCGTTTAGTTGTTTCACACCAATTTCCCTTGAGTGCTTCTGTCCTTTCTGCCTCAAACCGTACAAATACGTTCACCAAATGCGGTCAGTTGTATGGCGAGTGTATAGCGAGATTCGTCCGGTGCCGCTTTGATATGAGTCAATCTTCCTATAGGTGTCCCGCGCCGCCGACCGTTCAGCCGCCAGGTGAGACCGGGGTCGTCGTGCTGGTTTTCCAGACTATGATGTACCGGCGATCCGCAACAAACCGGGATCGGCCTAGACAGGGAAGGCTGAAATCGCGAGCGCACCAATACCTTCTTGGGCTGCTGCGACCGCCGAATAGACTCTGTTAGTGGAGAACACGGTGCGCGATCTGAGGACTTCTGCTGATGGGAAGATCAAGGGAATTGTAGGGGCGCGCAAAAAACTGCAACCGCCCCAAAAGATCGCATAGTTTGCGCGTCCCTACACCAAATCAGAAATCCAAATTCTCAACACTCAGTGCGTTTTTCTGGATGAACTCACGACGCGGCTCGACCACGTCTCCCATTAGTTTGGTGAACAGATCATCCGCCTCGGCAGTGTCGTCGATCTTGACCTGCAACAGCGTCCGCGCATCAGGGTCCAATGTGGTTTCCCAAAGCTGGTCCGGGTTCATCTCGCCCAGACCTTTGTACCGCTGCAGCGACAGTCCCTTTTCACCCTCGTCCAAAATGGCCTTGAGCAAATCCAATGGCCCGTGGATCACCTGACTGCGATCCTTACGCACCAAAGCGCCGGTGGTGCCATAGGTATCTTGCAGGCTTTGGGTAAAGCTACCTGTGCGGCGAGCCTCACCTGAGCGCAACATCGGGCCATCCAGTGTGCGCACCTCTTCGACTCCGCGCAAAATACGGGCCAGTCGAATACCGTGATCCTGCGTGATCCGCCCGTGCCAACCCTTCTCATATTCCAGCGCAATCTGGTCCAGACGGATGGCAACCCGGTCGGCAACCCCCTGCAAATCGGCATCGACAACGCCCGGCACAAAGGCCCCGGCAACGGCGGCCTGTTCCAGAATGTGACGCGGATAATGCGTCGGAAAGGCGTCCAACACCCGTTTCAATTGCCGTGCTTCTTCGACCACGCGGGTCAGATCGGCACCGACAATTTCCTCGCCCGAGCCAAGCCGCAGCATTGCGCCCTCGACCCCTTGGTGGATCAGGTAATCGTCCAGTTCGCCCTGATCTTTCAGGTAGACTTCGGACTTGCCACGACCCACTTTGTAAAGCGGCGGTTGCGCGATATAAAGATAGCC
Organism: Paracoccaceae bacterium; assembly: GCA_003354145.1. Taxonomy (GTDB): domain Bacteria; phylum Pseudomonadota; class Alphaproteobacteria; order Rhodobacterales; family Rhodobacteraceae; genus NORP181. Next base: position 11,992 of record PIVL01000017.1, on the reverse strand, counting down.
GCCCTCGATCAGCTCTGGCATCTGACGGTAAAAGAAAGTCAGCAGCAACGTTCGGATATGCGCGCCATCAACATCCGCATCCGTCATAATGACGACCTTATGATAGCGCAGTTTTTTGATGTCGAATTCGTCCCGGCCAATTCCTGTGCCAAGCGCCATCACCAGATTGCCAATCTCTTGTGATCCCAGCATCCGGTCAAACCGCGCCCGCTCCACGTTCAGGATCTTGCCGCGCAACGGCAGAACCGCCTGTGTCAGTCGATCTCGGCCCGTTTGTGCCGATCCACCGGCGCTGTCGCCCTCCACCAGAAAGACTTCGGATTTTGCTGGGTCTTTTTCCGAGCAATCCTTTAGCTTACCGGCCAGAAAATTCACATCCATTGCAGTTTTGCGTCGGGTCAACTCGCGCGCTTTACGGGCCGCTTCACGCGCCGTAGCGGCCTCGACAATCTTGCCCACAATGATTTTGGCCTGCGTCGGGTTTTCCTCAAACCATTCAGACAGCTTCTCATTAACCAGACCTTCGACCGCCGGACGCACCTCGGAGCTGACCAGCTTGTCCTTGGTCTGCGAACTGAATTTTGGGTCCGGTACTTTGATTGACAGCACACAGGTCAGACCTTCGCGCGCATCATCGCCGGTAAAGCTAATCTTTTCGCGTTTGGCGATGCCGCTGGACTGGGCATAATTGTTGATAGTCCGGGTCAACGCACCACGAAAGCCCGCCAGATGCGCACCGCCATCCCGCTGCGGGATATTGTTGGTAAAGGGCAGCACGTTTTCGTGGTAGCTGTCGTTCCACCACATCGCCACTTCGACGACAATATCATCACGTTCGCCGGCAAAAGAGATCGGATCTTCCATCAACCCGGTCTTTGAACGGTCTAGATATTTGACAAATTCTTTAACACCACCTTCATAAAACAATTCGCTGCGCAAGGCCTCGGCAGGACGCTCATCAATCAGGATGATACGCACGCCTGAATTCAGGAATGCCAGTTCTCGCAAACGCCGCTCAAGCACGTCGAAGGAATATTCCAGATTAGAAAACGTATCGGTCGAGGCCATGAACCGCACTTCGGTCCCGGTATGCCCTTCGGCGTCACCGACCACTTTTAGGTGTTCGGCCGTGTCACCATGTTCAAACCGCGCCACATGCTCTTTGCCATCGCGCCAGATGCGCAATTCCAGCCAATCACTAAGCGCATTGACCACAGACACGCCAACGCCGTGCAGGCCACCCGAAACCTTATAGGAATTGCTGTCGAATTTGCCGCCTGCATGCAATTGGGTCATGATGACTTCGGCTGCAGAAACGCCCTCTTCTTCATGGATGCCAACAGGAATTCCGCGGCCATTGTCGCTTACTGATACGCTGGAATCCGCGTGGATTTTGACGGTTACTGCATCGGCATGACCAGCGAGTGCTTCGTCGATGCCATTGTCGACCACCTCATACACCATATGGTGTAATCCTGATCCATCATCAGTGTCGCCGATATACATGCCTGGCCGCTTGCGAACAGCCTCTAACCCCCTGAGAACTTTGATAGAATCTGCGCCGTATTCTTCCGTGGGTTGCGTACCTTCGGACATCCAAAAAATCCTCTATATTTTTCACATTTTATACGATTTTCCGGGGGGGATGTCACCCTTTCAGGCTACATTTAATGTCATTCGAAAGGGATCGTTGGAACGGCAGAAATTACCCCTAAATTCGGCTATGGAACCGCGACCTCAGACACCCCATCCGTTTCAGTGATTTCCAGATATTGCGCCCGTTCCCCTAGTTCCTGAAACAACTCAGCTCCGGTGCCGGTCATCCACGCCTGCGCTCCCAAGGCGCATACTTCGTCATAAAGGGCGGCGCGGCGATCTGCATCCAAGTGAGCAGCAACCTCGTCCAGCAACAGAATGGGTGGCGCACCGATGCGTTCTGCCAAAGCCCGCGCATTGGCAAGGATCAACGACACCAAAAGCGCCTTCTGCTCTCCGGTCGAACAATCTCGTGCAGGCACTCCTTTGGCGGCGAAGACTCCATAAAGATCGGCGCGGTGAGGTCCTACCAATGTTCGGCCAGCAGCAATATCTCGAAATCGGCTTTCGGCCAGGGCATCACGCAAATCATCCTCTGTTTCGGGCATTTCACCTTCGGTCAGGGTCAATTCCAGCTCTGCCACAGGAAAAGCCGTCGCCGCCTGATCCTGTGCCGCAGCCAACAGGCTCAGCGCCTCAATCCGACCGCAGTGAATTGCATGACCAGCACTGGCCATCTGCGCCTCAAGAGCGCCGTACCAGCCAGCATCACGCACCTGATCTTTAAGCAGGCGGTTACGCTCGCGCATGGCCTTTTCATAAATCAAAGAAACTTCTGCGTGGGACGGCTCAAAACTCATCGCCATGCGGTCCAGAAACCGTCGCCGCCCATCCGCACCTTCGACCCACAGCCGATCCATCGACGGCACCAGCCACAGAATCCTTGATATCCGGCCCAGTGCCAGTTGGCTGGCCGCTTTGCCATCGATGCGCACTTGCCGCGCTGATCCCGCATCCGACCAGATTTCAACTTCATGTGTTCTGCCCAGCGATTTCACAATGCCGGTTAGCTTCCATCCCAAGGCTTCAGGGCGACGAACCATGTCTTGCGCAGCAGCCCGCCGCAGACCGCGACCGGGAGAAAACAACGACACGGCTTCTAGAATATTGGTCTTCCCGGCGCCATTGGGCCCATAGATCGCTATGGGGCGACCATCAAAGGATAGTCGCGCCACTTTGTGCGACCGGAAATGGGATAGAGTAAGGTCTGTCAGGCACAACATTTGTCTCGCCATCTACCCGTTTTCTTTGAAAGAAAAACGAGTCTCAAACCCGCATCGGCATGACCACATAGATCGCGCTTTGGTCATTGCCTTCACGCATCAGGGTCGGGTCGCCTGCCGAGTTAAACATGAACACAGCGTTTTCACGATCAACCTGACTGGAGATTTCCAGCAAGTATTTTGCATTAAACCCAATTTCCAGGGATTCATCGCTATACGCCACGGCCAGTTCTTCCTCGGCGGCACCACTGTCAGGCGCATTGACCGACAGGATCAATCGATCCTCTTCCAACTGCAACTTCACAGCTCGCGACCGCTCTGAGGAAACTGTTGCCACCCGATCCACCGCTCGGGCAAACTCAGCAGCGTCCACTTCCAGACGGCGGGTATTACCCTGCGGAATAACCCGTGTGTAATCTGGGAACGTACCGTCAATCACTTTTGACGTCAGCGTCACATCTGGCGTGGCAAAGCGTACTTTGGTTTCGCTGACCGACACGGCAATCATCAGCTCGTCGTCTTCCAGTAACTTGCGCATCTCGCCAACAGTCTTACGTGGCACGATCACGCCGGGCATATCTCCGGCGCCTTCGGGCAAATCTGCATCAATACGTGCTAGGCGATGACCATCCGTAGCCACACAACGTAGCACTTTGCCACCGTCAGATTCAGCCACATGCATATAGACGCCATTCAAGTAATACCGGGTTTCCTCGGTTGATATGGCGAATTTGGATTTATCAAACAGTCGCCGCAACACCGCCGCAGCAACCGAAAAATTTGTCTGGTAGTCCGATGATGCCATCACTGGGAAATCTTCGCGCGGCAAGGTCGCCAGCGAGAAATTCGACCGTCCGGCCTCAACCGTCAGCCGACCGGCGGCACTATCTGCTGTCAGCGACACCAACGCGCCATCGGGCAGTTTGCGAACGATCTCGTGCAACGTCATTGCTGACACTGTGGTGGATCCTGCACGTTCGACCTGAGCAAGGGTTTTGTCGACCACTTCAATGTCCAGATCAGTCGCGCGAAACTGAACCTGCTCGCCTTCCGCTTCGATCAGCACATTGGCCAATATCGGGATCGTATTGCGTCGCTCTACAACCGATTGCGCCTGAGACACGGCCTTTAGCAGCGCGCCGCGTTCTATGCTGAATTTCATGGTCTTTGATCCTCTGCGTCGGTCGGGAAGGGCAACCTAGCGTGTTTGCCCAGCCATACAAGGTTTTTATGGAAACTTCCGCCGTAAATGTGAGCGCGTCAAGAGGCAGATGCGCCCCGTTCGACCCATCCAGCCCACCTTGTGTTGTCTGCGCTACGCTTCCAGCGTGCGGCGTAGCATCTCCACATCTTCGGCGATTTGCCCATCCGTGGTTTTCAGCTCTTCAATCCTGCGCACACCATACATGATCGTGGTATGATCTCGCCCGCCAAAGCGTCGACCAATTTCAGGCAACGACCGGCTGGTCAGTTGTTTGCACAGATACATCGCCACCTGACGTGGGCGCGCAAAAGTGCGCAGGCGTTTTGGACCGATAATGTCGCTAAGGCGGATGTTGTAATAGTCCGACACCTTGCGCTGAATCTCTTCGACGGTGATCTTACGCTCAGAAGCCCGCAAAACGTCGGCCAGACAATCCTGCGTCAGGTCCATGTCGATTTCGCGCCCCACCAAAGAGGCGAAGGCAAAGAGCCGGGTCAATGCACCTTCAAGAACGCGTACATTGGTCGAAATTCGTTGAGCAAGAAATTCCAGAACTCCATCCGCGATTTCAAGGCCCGGATAAGTCTTACGATGCATCTGCACCTTGGTTTGCAGAATGCCTAACCGCAATTCGTAGTCAGTTGGGTGCAGGTCCACCACCAACCCGCATTGCAGTCGGGATTTCACCCGATCTTCAAGATCCTTGATCTCACCAGGGGCGCGGTCAGCTGAAATGATGATTTGTTTGTTCTGATCAACCAGTGCGTTGAAGGTGTGAAAGAACTCTTCCTGCGTGCTATCTTTGCCGGCAATGAACTGAACATCATCCACCATCAGCACATCGACCGAGCGGAACAGCATCTTGAAATCCATCATTTTGCGTTCGCGCAGGGCCTGAACAAACCTGTACATGAATTGTTCAGCAGACAGATAGAGCACGTTCAATTCAGGTTTGCGAGCACGAAGCTCCCATGCGATCGCGTGCATAAGGTGGGTTTTACCAAGGCCAACACCACCATACAGAACCAGTGGATTGAACGTCACCGGCCCGCCTTCACTGACGCGGCGCGCGGCGGCATGGGCCAGTTCATTTGGCTTGCCGACGACAAAACTCTCGAAGGTGAAACGGGTATCCAGCGGCGCGGCTTGCAGAGCTTCGACAACATTTGCATTCGCCTTGGGGCTCGTGCCTGTTGGTTTGGACGGCGAGCTCGTCCGCATGTCTGGACGTGTCGGTGAGTTGGCTGCAACCTTAAAGGTCACACGCTGCACCGGATGCCCAGCCTGATTCAGTTCGTACAGAATCAAATCTGCAAAATTCTGACTGACATAATTTCCCATGAAATTTGTCGGGACGTGGAACACTGCAATTCCGCCATCAAGTCGCGAAAATTCCAGAGGTTCAATCCATGTCGTATAATTATTCTGTCCAACCGTCTTCAGCAGCCGTTGTCTGAGTTGACCCCATTTTTCGTTTGTCATCCAGCCCCTCATGCATCCCAAAAAGTCCGGCCCTACGGCCTGTTTGTTATCTTGCCAGAGAAATTCTGGCTGGATTCACATCGTGGAACATGGGTGCGCCTGACATAGCAGTAGCACGGTCGCCTGATTACCAGACTACGCAACACGCATCGTCATTATTGACCCCACTTCCCCATCACAGGACGGCCAACAACAACGAAACCACGTTGCTTACACATGTTTTGACAGGGCTGTGAGCCGGTCTAAACCAACAGCTGCAGCAGGCCATTCGAAGTCGCCTATCGGCAAATCCGTCCGACAATTACTCTCGTCAGTTACTGATGCCCATCAACAACCACCGATAGCTCCTGTCCCCCCAGCGAGTGAATCGCTGACACACTGGTAACAAGTTCCTAAGCGATGCGGCAATAAACCTTTGGTATTGACTCTAACTTTGTCTGCAAAGAATCTGTTGCACCTGCAGAAAGTACACATCCTGAACTGCGTAGGAGCAAGGCACACAAAAAGGCGCTGCCACTGGCAACGCCTTTACGTAAAAGTAAATTCTCAGACTGCGGAAGCCGAGGGTCAGGCCAGTGCATTGACCCGCGACGACAAACGCGACATTTTACGCGCTGCAGTCTTTTTATGGTAAACGCCTTTGGTCACACCGCGCATCAGCTCGGGTTGAGCAGCGCGCAGGGCTGTTGCGGCATTTTTCTGGTCGCCCGATTCAATCGCTTCTTCTACGTTACGCAGAAAAGTACGGATGCGCGAACGGCGGGCTTTGTTTACGGCAAAGCGGGCTTCGTTCTGACGGGCGCGTTTCTTAGCTTGTGGCGAGTTGGCCATATTTTTATCGTCCCACGGTTTGAGTAGGGTGTGAATTAGAAGTCGCGTCTTTAGGCGCGACTCGGCGGCAAGTCAACAGCGGATCGCCCGCCATTTGGGACAAGATCAAAAAAACGGGCAAAAACCCGCGACATCACTTGTCCCGGAACTGTGGTTGGCGTTTCTCTACAAAGGCGGCCATGCCTTCTTTTTGATCTTCGGTGGCGAACATCGAATGAAAAACCCGGCGTTCAAACAGAATACCTTCGGTCAGGGTGGTTTCATAGCTGCGGTTTACCGTTTCTTTAACAGCCAAAACTGTCATCATGGACTTCTCGGCGATCTTCTGGGCTGCGCCCATAGACTCTTCCATCAATTTTTTGGCGGGCACTACGCGGCTGACCAATCCACTACGCTCGGCCTCTTCGGCGCCCATGAACCGTCCGGTCAGGTTCATATCCATAGATTTGGATTTCCCGGCGAATCGGGTCAGACGCTGCGTGCCACCCATTCCGGCGATGACGCCAAGGTTTATTTCCGGCTGACCGAACTTGGCAGTTTCAGCGGCAATGATGAAATCGCAGGCCATTGCCAATTCACACCCACCGCCCAGCGCATAGCCAGATACAGCTGCGATGATCGGTTTGCGGATACTGGTCACGCAATCGCCCAGATCAGCAAACAGGTTGGCTGTATAGACATCAACATAACTAAGCGTGGACATTTCTTTGATATCCGCGCCGGCTGCAAACGCCTTTTCCGACCCCGTGATCACAATACAGCGCACTTTGTCGTTGCCGTCCGCATCAACCAACGCCGTACACAATTCAGCCAACAGCTGCTTGTTCAGCGCATTCAGCGCATCCGGCCGGTTTAGTTTAATCAGGGCTACGTGGTCTTCCACTTCGACGATGATCGTCTCAAAGGCCATCAGGTAATCTCTCGATAGTTGCGTTCAAGGCCGTCCCAATACCACGCAGGTCGCGCGGATCAAGTCATCTTTGGCATTGCCCACAATAGAACGAAGATCGTCCGGATTGAACGATTCTTTGCACGGCCCCGTTGCAACCCTTGGTGCGGCAGGGTTTCCCCTCACGTCCATAGACATCAAAGCTGTGCTGAAAATATCCAAGCTCCCCATCGGCTTGGCGAAAATCGTTTAGAGTCGACCCGCCTGCCCGAATCGCGTCATTCAACACGTCGCGAATGATCGGAACCAATGCTCCGACACGTTTCTGCGCTATCTGACCGGCTTTGCGACGAGGTGACACATGCGCTCTATATAGTACCTCGCAAACGTAGATATTGCCCAATCCAGCCACGATTCTCTGATTCAGAAGCGCCGATTTAACCGGACTGTTTTTGCCCTTGAACGCCTTAATCAGGTGTTGTTCGTGAAAATCATTACCCAAAGGTTCAGGCCCGAGAACCGCCAGCAGTTTATGGTCCTCAGCCCGGTCCGTCGCCATCAGATCCATCGAGCCAAAGCGGCGTGTATCGTTAAACGTGATCCGCGCGCCGCTTTCCATATGCAGCACTACATGGTCGTGTTTTTCGATCGGCGGATGATCGCGCACGAATTGCCCCAACGGATCGCCCGACACTGTCATGCGCCCGGACATGCCAAGATGGATCAACAGAGTTTCGCCACCCGACAGATCAATCAGGATATATTTCGACCGTCGCCGCAATCGCAGGACGGTTTGCCCGGCTAGCCGGTCCGACATTCGATCAGGAAACGGCCAGCGCAGACCGGGCCGGTTCACATCGGCCTGCGCGATAGTCTGCCCCTCCATCGCGGGAGTCAGGCCGCGTCGAACTGTTTCAACCTCGGGCAATTCGGGCATATCTGTCCCCATTCCAATGGGCAGCATTGTGCCTGCCCCTCAACAGCCTATAACAAGGGCGAAATTTCAAAACGGCAACAGCTCATGACACAGTTCTCTGATAAAACGACTCATTTCGGGCGCGAAACCATACCCGAGGCTGACAAAGCTGGGCGTGTGCAGGGTGTATTCAGTTCGGTCGCGTCAAAATATGATGTGATGAATGATGTTATGAGCGTCGGCATCCACCGCATCTGGAAAGATGCCATGATGGATTGGCTGGCCCCGCGTCCAGGGCAAAAGTTGCTGGATGTCGCCGGTGGTACCGGTGATATTTCATTCCGATTCCTCAAACGCGCCGGATCGGGCCATGCCACGGTGTTGGATCTGACCGAACCAATGTTGGTCGAAGGCCGTCAGCGCGCCGAAGCGGACCAGATGTCTGATAGTCTGGATTGGGTGGTCGGCGACGCCATGGCGCTGCCGTTTGAGGATAACACATTTGACGTCTACACAATCAGCTTTGGCATTCGGAACGTCACCCGACCCCAGGACGCCCTGAACGAAGCCTATCGAGTCTTGCGCCCCGGAGGACGTTTGATGGTGCTGGAGTTTAGCCATTTGCCCAATCCCGCCCTGCAAAAAGCCTATGACCTTTACAGCTTCAACGTCATCCCGCGCATGGGTAAGCTGATTGCCAATGACTACGACAGTTATCAATATTTGGTCGAATCGATCCGTAATTTTCCGGATCAGGACAGGTTTCTAGAGATGGTGCGCACAGCCGGATTTGAGAACGCCAAATATCGCAACCTAAGCCTTGGCATCGCAGCGCTGCACTCAGGTTGGAAAATCTAGGATGCGCGGACCGCACAATATCTGGCGTCTTGTCCGTACAGGCGCCACGTTGGAACGAACGGGTGCCATGAACGTGGTACTGGACGCATTTGATGCGCCACCTTTGTTGCGCTTCGTCGCCCATGCATTGGGCAAACCCTTCATGTGGCTGGGCTATAAGGGCGATCCCACAATGCCTCCCGCCACACGAGCGTTGACGGCACTGGGTCCGGCCTACATCAAATTCGGTCAGGTTCTGTCGACCCGCCCGGATGTGGTCGGCGATGACCTGGCGCAGCAATTGCGGGTACTGCAGGATAAACTGCCCCCCTTTGCCACCGATCTGGCCCGCGCCGAGGTGGAAAAGGAACTGGGATTGCCGCTGGATGAGGTGTTCTCGGAGTTCAGTGAACCTATAGCCGCAGCCTCGATTGCACAGGTCCACCATGCGCAGATACGCGGAACCGGCGAAGAGGTCGCGGTCAAGGTCCTGCGCCCTAATATCGAACGTGCCTTTCGCAAGGACATCGACGCCTTCTATTTTGCCGCCAGCATCGTTGAGATTTTTGCGCCAGGCGCTCGACGCCTGAAACCAATGGATGTGATCGAACACTTTGATGGTGTGGTGCGCGGTGAGCTGGATTTACGGCTGGAAAGCTCTGCAGCCTCGGAATTTGCAGCCAATACCAAGGACGATCAAGGCTTTCAGCTTCCGACAGTTAACTGGTCGCTGTCAGCGCGTCGGGTGATGACATTGGGCTGGGCAGATGGTGTGTCATTGGGCGACAATGATGCCATTGATGCGGCCGGCCATGATCGCAATGTGCTTGCCGACCGGGTGATGGAGCTGTTCTTGTCCCACGCCCTGCGAGACGGGTTTTTCCATGCAGATATGCATCAGGGCAACCTCAAGGTCGCACCAAACGGCGACATCGTCGCCTATGATTTTGGCATCATGGGTCATATCGACGAATACACCCGCCGTGTTTACGCCGAAATCCTGTTTGGCTTTATCCGCAAAGACTATAAACGCGTTGCCGAAGTGCATTTTGAGGCGGGTTATGTTCCCGCGGACCAGGATGTCGACGAATTCGCCCGTGCCCTGCGCGCTGTGGGCGATCCGATATTTGACGTTGACGCCGCCGGTATCTCGATGGGTCGGCTACTAAGTTATTTGTTCGAAGTGACAGAACGCTTTGGCATGGAAACCCGTACCGAACTGATCTTGCTGCAGCGCACAATGGTAGTGGTTGAAGGCGTGGCGCGCTCGCTTAATCCGCACATCAATATCTGGCAGGTCGCCCGCCCGGTGGTCGAGGATTACATCAAGCAATCCATCGGCCCACGCGCAATCCTATCTGATCTTGCCAAAACCGCGCAGGTTCTGGCCCGGTTTGGACCGCGTTTGCCGCAAATAGTCGAATCCGCCCTGCTTCGACAAGCTGCGGACCAAGACAAACCTCGCCCCCGCAGCGTGGGACGCGTGATTTGGCCCGCTCTGTTAGGTACGATCATCGGGGCTTTGGCAGTGATTGGCGTTCAACTGCTGACTTAATGGCCTGACATGCTAGGTTTGGCCCATGGCCAAACCGAATCCCCACCGCCCATTCACCCCTGATCCAGCACAGGTTGCGGTTACTCCCGAAACCAGTGGCAATTCCGTTAATGGATTGAACGACCCCAATCAGCGGCGTCCCAGCACAGTCTATTGGGCCCCGGACCCGGATGATATTGTGCATGGCCCCATGCAAAAATTCTTTTACGGGCAATCCGCCAAAGTCCCCGAATTTGCCGTCAAACGCGCCGAACGGGTCGCGCTGTTTGACCAACCTTTGCCGCCAGTTGCTGATCAGGCAGCGAATTTGTCGCTCGAAGGCCTGGCTGCGGGTCTTGACCAGTTTGTGTTGGATGAGACCTGCGAACGTATTGGCGTCGCCAAGATGAATGCAGATTGGGTTTATGAAGGCCACGAGGTGACCCAAAGCCGTATCATCATTATCGGCGTGCAGCATGATTATGACGAAATCCGCACCGCACCCGAACCTCAGGCCGGGCTTGAAGTGGTCTCGCAATATATCCGCGCCGGGGTTGCAGCCAAGAAGGTTGCAGCGTGGATCAGGCAACAGGGCTGGGATGCGGAACCGGTTACCGGCCCGATGACGGGTGCTTTGACCATGATCCCTCCGGCACTGGCGTGTGGGTTCGGTGAATTGGGCAAACATGGCTCTTTGATAAACCCGGAATTCGGATCATCTTTTCGCCTGGCCGCCGTTCTGACGGATGCGCCCTTTGCCTGTACCCCGGCGCGGGATTTTGGCATTGATGAGTTTTGCCAGAGCTGCCGAATATGCGAGGACGCCTGCCCGCCCGAGGCTTTGTCTGCGCAAAAACAAACCGTGCGTGGTGTACAAAAATGGTATGTAGATTTCGATAAGTGCCTGCCGTTCTTCAACCAGAATCACGGCTGTGCCATTTGCATCGCTGTTTGTCCCTGGTCACGCCCCGGAGTCGGCATGAATCTGGCCTCCAAACTGGCACGCCGTTCTGAACGGCGGGCCACCGAATAACCCCAAAGCAATAAGAGACACTATGTTGATATTTTTTCTACGCTCTTTTTCGGTCGTTGGCCTGTTGGTTGGCTTGGTTTTTTTCAGCGCCTCGCTAACGCCATCACTTTTGCCGCGCATCCCGCTGGTGCAGGGTGTGCTGGCCGGGTTGGTATTTGCGGTCGGCTATGGCGTCGGGAAACTGGCGCACTGGTTGTGGTTGTTTCTGGAAATCCCTGAAATCCGAGGCAAAATCGCCCGAATTATTGGCACTATTTTTGTCATTCTCGCGACCGGGACCGCTGTTGCAACACTCGCCCGGATGAGTGTCTGGCAAAACTCGATCCGCGATCTGATGGGAATGCCCGAGATCGAAACGGCCTATCCGATGTCTGTTCTGGGCTTTGCCATACTTACTGCGATTGTGATTATGCTGATCACCCGTATCCTGATCTGGATCGCGCGAAA
>PIVL01000602.1 GCA_003354145.1 Paracoccaceae bacterium | reverse complement strand
TGATTGCGATGCGAACCGCATCACGGCGAAACTCGTCGGTGTATCGTATTGCCATCTCTTATCTCCTTCACAGCAAACATTGCTCCAAAGAGACCGGAACTAAACCGGGACAAGTCCAGTTCTCAGACGCCAGACAACGTTCCGCGTCACTCAAACGGCTCGAATGGCGTCCGAGAAACCTGCACCTGAACTGACATTAATGTGAAACGGGCTTCAACGGGCGGAGGCTCGGTCAGGCGAACATTGATCTAGGTCAAATACAGAAGCGCACGCTTCAGCGTATCAACAAGACATGAGTGATGGCCAGACTAGGGTGAAGCGCCTTCATAGCTTGGCGCGTACCAGCAACCTCAAATTCAAAGTTGGAATTTGGTTGCGCAAAGTGGTGTGTCTGGCTCTTCTGGTTCTTATCTCTAGCGCCTTGGATGCCCGATCTGAGCCTCTCTTCGAAGGTGATTACTGGATCGGTCGGAACAAAGAGGTTGCGCTGTATTTTGAAGGCAAGAAGGAGTTTTACTATTTTTCGGCTCCAAAGGATGGTGCGTGCTTCACCTTCAAGCTGAAGGGGGTCTGGGTGCCGGACACCGAAGGGAAAGGCTGGATTATCGGCTCGAAACCCCAGAGAAGATTGGGCGTTCTTTTGCTTTCAGAGCGAGAACTTGGGCGGTTCAAAGGCGGTTCAGCGACAAATCGAGCGGCGCAATTTATTACCCGGGTTTACGAGAGAAGAATTGGAACATCCGAATCCGAAGCCAAAATAAGAAAGCTCCAATCAGATCCGCGCGGCGCTGCAAAGTGGTCTGGTGTTTTCATTGACAGAAAGAATCAGCGAAGAATCGAGGCGGAGAAGATGCTTGTTGAATTGCTGCCTGGATACGTCGCCCAGATCACTGTGGTAACCCCACGAGGGAACTTCGACGACAAACTCGCCCGCAACGTGCTCCGTACAATTTCAGCAACAACGCACCCTGACTGCTACTGGCCATTCCTCAAAAAGAACTTTGGAATAATGCGGCCGTAAAACTCGCCGATACAAAGCCTTAGCTTTGTTCTTTTCGTGGAATTACGTGGATGCGACGAGTCGTCCCTGACTGAACGCATTTTCGACGGCATGTATCTTGTCCGGGCAGACCTGTTGGCTGCGGCTTGCACAAATGTCCGCTGTCGTGTGCGTTTTGAAGGCATTTTCCGAGAGCAGCAACCGTTCGCAGCGTGTGAACCATGCAAACGTTCTGGCACCACCGAGATCGATGATTTGAATCGCCCCGAGTTTGTCGGAGACCATCAACTTAAGTAAAGATGATGGTTATGACAAAAAGCAAAATGGCAAATCGCTACGCCCCCGAGGTTAGTTCGCGCGCGGTTCGGATGGTGTTTGAACACCAAGGTTCGTATGAAACGCAAGCAGCTGCAATAGCGGCAATAGCGCCAAAGATTGGCTGTATTCCACAGACGTTGCGCGGATGGGTGGTTCAGGCTGAAAAAGACAGCGGGATGCGCGAAGGCGTTACCAGTGAAGAGCGGGCCCGGATCAA
>PIVL01000279.1 GCA_003354145.1 Paracoccaceae bacterium | reverse complement strand
TGAGACCCGCAATGATGGGGACTGGTGGGCGATGATGGACCAAGTGTTCTTTCTGGAGTGACACCAATGTTTGAAAAGTTGCAACAACACTGGCCCAAAACCAAAGCCGCCAAACCCATCGTCATTTTCGGTGCAGGTTCGATTGTGTCAGATGCGCACCTGCCCGCCTATGCCAAGGCAGGCTATCTAGTGGCTGGCATCTACGACCCCGATCAGGACAAGGCGCGCGCGTTGGCTGACAAACATGGGTTTGTTGTCTATTCCACTCCGCAAGACGCAGCAGGTGCCGGTGACATGGTATTTGATCTTGCAACTCCGCCAGACGCCCATGCCGGTATTCTGAAACTGTTGCCTACTGGCGCGCCGGTTCTCATGCAAAAGCCGATGGGTAGCGATCTTGCCGGGGCGACCGAAATCCTGCGGATATGCCGCGGGCGCAACCTGAAAGCTGCGGTTAATTTCCAACTGCGTTTTGCTCCGATGATCCTTGCGTTGCAAGATGCTGTGAACCAAGGCCTGTTAGGGGATGTGGTGGATTTTGACGCATGGCTGGCGCTGGATACGCCTTGGGGGCTGTGGAAGTTCCTTGAACCGCTGCCAAGGGTCGAGATCAGCCTGCATTCGATCCATTATCTGGACACGATCCGCAGCCTTTTGGGTGACCCAAAAGGCGTGCATGCCAAATCAATGGGGCATCCTTCGTCAAAGATTGCCCAGACACGAACGGCGGCAATTCTGGATTATGGCGATAGCCTGCGCTGTGCGCTGTCCATCAACCACAATCACAGCTTTGGCCGCGAACATCAAGCCTGTGAATTCCGCGTTTGCGGCACCAAGGGGGCCGCCTATCTGCAGCTTGGCGTCAATCTGGATTATCCGCGCGGAGAGCCGGACATTCTTGAAATCAACACCGGTGATGGCTGGCACGCTGTGCCCCTTACAGGGTCATGGTTTCCCGACGCCTTTGCCAACCGGATGAGCCAGCTTCAGCGTTTTGCCAGCGGCGAAGAAAAAACCCTGATCAGCAACGTCGAAGATGCATGGTCAACCATGGCGCTTGTCGAGGCGGCCTATGAGAGCAGCGCGCAGCCCGCGCACCCAATTGCAAGGATCCCGGAATGAGCGTTCAGGAAATCTACTACGAAGACTATGAAATCGGCGCAACGCGCGAAACGTTTGGCCGGACCATCACCGAAACTGATTTCGTTGTGCACGCGGGCCATACTGGCGATTTCTTTCCGCATCACATGGATGCCGAATGGTGCGCCACGCAAGAATTTGGCCAACGCATAGCCCACGGAACCATGATCTTTGCCATCGGCATCGGCCTCACCGCCAGCGTGATTAACCCCGTGGCATTTTCCTATGGCTATGACCGGTTACGTTTCATTCGTCCGGTTCATATCGGAGACACGATCCGAACCCGCCTGACCATTGACCGCAAGTTCCCTGATCCCAAGCGGGGCGGCATGGGGCAAGTTATTGAAAAATGTGAAGTTCTGAACCAAAGGGACGAGGTCGTCCTGTTCGCCGAACATATTTATCTTGTGCAAATGAAGAGCCCTGAATGACCGATTTCTTGAAACTGCACTGAGATGACAACGTTCAGGTGGCGGATTGTGCGATCGCCAGCGGGAAGCTAGTGCTCAAATATGGAATACCTATTGGCATCGCCACGCAAGACATCCCGGCACAGGCAGGGTTTAATCGACGCCCGGTCATTCCTGTTATTACTTCAGAAAGGTGTCTGTGTCCGCGCCAAGCGCTGGCCCACCGGAAGAAACGACAGCCCTTTCGCCATCGATGCGGATCGGGCAACGAGTTGTCCGCAGAACGCTGTCATCTGGTAAGCTGATGTCCTGAACCATATCAAGAGCTGCGAAGCCTTGGGTTTCGATCAGAGTCGGCCAGTCCAGCACTTCGGCGCACCAGATATCCGCAGGTACAAGCCTGTTGAGCCAATGCTGTATGGGCTGAGACAATAGATGATCCCGGACAATAGCTTTGATTTCGTCCCTTAAAGCAAAAGCTTTGTCGGGGTCTGAAAGCGGTACCAATGCCGGACAGTCAAGCAGTTCGGCAAGCACAGCGATTGGCGACATCGCAATCGCCAAATAACCGTCCGAACAGGCATAGATACCGTACGGCGCAGCCACCGAAAGGTTGGCGTTGCTGACTTGGCTTCGGCTTGGCATGCTGCCATCGCCATTTAGAAACGACGTAAACAGCTCAAACTGCATATCGATTGATGACGACAAAAGGTCGACTTCGACCAACCCACCTCTGCCCGTTTTTCCGCGTCTCAACAATGTCGCCAAAATCCCCTGCACCAGATGATTTCCGCATGCGATATCCAGAACTGCAAACCCCGTTGGAACTGGTGGTTGCCCTTCGTCACCAGACAGCCATGGCATTCCCGTCAGCGATTGTGCCAGCAAATCCTGACCGGGTTTTCCAACCCAGGGGCCGGTTGTGCCATAGCCAGTGACTGCGCCATAAATCAGCCGCGGATTGATCTTTTGCACCACATCCCAGCCAAGTCCAATACGCTCCATCACACCGGGACGAAAATTGTGGATCATCACGTCAGCGGTCGCGATCAACGTCTTGATCTTTTCAATATCCGCAGCGTCTTTCAAATCAGCTGCTACGCTTTTCTTGTTTCTGTTGATCGTGTGAAACAACAGGCTGTCCGACCCAAGCTTTTGGTCAGAAATGACAAGAGACCGGCACAAGTCGCCGCCCTGAGGGCGCTCGATCTTAATGACCTCAGCACCCATATCCGCCAGTCTGGTGGCTGCCATTGGACCGGCCAGGAACTGGGCGAAATCGAGTACTTTAATATCTTCCAAGGGCAACATTCAGGACAATTCCCACTATTTTTGTATATAAAACATAAATTTGCATACTAATTTGTCAAGCAATCGCGGCCGTCCGATAAACCAAGTCTATCCGCTCAGTTTTATCCAGCCATGACATTCTGCCGGGGGGGGAAATATATGATTCCGCAAACCAATTTAGGTTACTTTTACCAAAATTTACTCTTCTGCAGCCGCCTGTTTGACGGCCTTGCTCGCAAGGGCCAAAAAAGTCTCTTTTTCAGAATCTGACAAGCCGGGAAGGATTTCGCCCTGAACTGCGCGCACAATCGGCATCACATCCGTGAGCAATTGTGCGCCCATCTCGGTCAGTCGCACTTCGCGTGCGCGCTTGTCACGCGGGCTGACGATGCGGCTTACCAGACCTTTTTGCTCAAGCCGATCAATCACCCCGCCAATCGTTGCCCGATCATAGGCGATATTCGCAGCCACACCGGCCTGATCGATGCCCGGTCTCTTAAAAACAGTGTGTAACGCCGCGAATTGTACTTGCGTCAGGTCAATTCCTGCCTTTTTCATTTCGCGCTGAAACACGTTGGTCGATATCTGGTTCAGGCGTCGGATCAGGTGTCCGGGCATTTCGAGAAGACTCATGAATCCCATCCTCGGCAGCGGCAAGTAACGTAAATTTTTCCTATCCCGTATGCACAGGTTGGAACGCACCGGCAAAAAGCGCCGCCAGTTCGTCATATGCGTCGAGTGTTAGGATATGGGATATATATTGATCCGGACGGACCACGACCATGCAGCCCCTGTTGCGGTCAATGCCGCGCACATCAAAGATGTCGTTGCCACCCTTCAGGTCCGCACAGAAAACTTTTTCATAATCGGTCAGACCATAGCGCCCCTTGGTGGGTCGCAACAACAACGGCATAGATCCAAAATCCAGATCGCGAAATCCTTGCTGAAACACGGCGCGTACGTCAATCAGGGTGTCGATGTCATCGCCGTCACGCCTAAAGGTGCGCAAAGGCGATTGCGGGTCGTTTTCCAGATAGTCACATAGATTCAGGATCGCAGTGTCATCTTGCGGTGAGAAGGCAAATATCGTCCAGCGCATCCCAGCCTCGATCACATGGCCCAGTTGCATCGGCCTTGCATCCGCCAAACGAATAACCGGCGCCGAGTGAAATCTTGCACCGATCTCATACCCTTTTGCCAAACCCTGCCAAGTGCCGCCTCCAATCAACGACGAGCGTTCGTATTTCACAGTCAGACCAGCCGTAAAACGACCTCCCTCGATAAATTTCTTTTGAACAAGGGGCATAGAAGAGGCTTCATCCGGAGGCGCACTAACGACACGAGCCCATTTGTGGTCATAATCCACGAGCGCCTTAGCCGCAGCCCATCGTTCCGCCGAATAAGAATGCAAAAGCGTCGGTAAAGCCCGCCCCATCAGCACTGAAATCAGTTTCCAACCAAGGTTAAACGTATCCCCCATGGACACGTTCATCCCCTGCCCGGCCTTTGGGCTGTGGGTATGGCAGGCATCTCCGGCGGTAAACACGCGGGGCGAACGGATCGCCACCTCTTCTTCGGGAACATCATCGAATTTGGTCGTAAGCCGGTGGCCGACTTCGTAGATCGACCACCAGACAACCTCTTTTACATCGAACGTATGAGGATGCAGGATACGCTTGGCCCTGTCGATGATGTCACTTATGTCCAGACCGCGATCAGACACCCGTTCGGCCTTATCAAGCGGGTCAAGTTCGACGTACAGACGGGCCAAAAACCCCCCTTCGCGGGGCAACAGCAGAATGTTGCCGTCGTGACTTGACTGAATAAACGCTTTCATTCGGTAATCCGGGAAATCAGTGACCGCCAGAACGTCCATCACGCCCCACGCCTGATGCGCTGCGTCGCCCAGCAGTTCCCCACCAATCGACTTGCGGACGATGCTGCGCGCACCGTCGCAACCTATAACATAACGTGCGCGCAGGGTTTCCTTCTGCCCTGCCCGCTGGGTGTCCGTGCGTTCCAACGTAACGATAACCGGATAGTCTTTGGCCAGGTGATCCACCACAACATCGACCACTTTCAGAGAGTAATCAGGCTCAAGTCGCGACGGTGAATTGCGCATGACATCAAGATACATGTCATGCACCCGCGCTTGATTAAGCAACACATGCGGCATCTCGCTCAGACCGTCTTGGACATCCTGCACTCGTCCAACGCGACGAATGTCTTCGGGGGTATTGGGATCAGGCGTCCAAAATGTGGTTTCATTGATCCAGACAGATTCACGTTTAACCTTTTCGGCAAATCCGAAGGTTTGGAACATCTCCATCGACCGAACATTGATCCCATCCGCCTGCCCTTTTTCCATCGGTCCTGATTTCGGCTCAACGATTATGGTAGAGATTTCGGGAAAGCTGGACAGTTGCGCCGCCAGACACAACCCGGCAGGGCCGCAACCGGCAATCAACACATCAACCTTTTCAGGCAGGCCATTGACCCCGTTCAACACTTGCCGCCTGCAAGCTGGATCAGAAATGTCCGGGTCTCCGGGAGTGAAACCATTCAGATGATACTGCATCAAGCGGTCTTTCGTCGAAGCAAGTTTCGGGAAACTAAATTAATGTGTATACATATCGTTTCAAATCAGAGGTCAAACGTCAACAAAAAGATATGTATACATACTGTAGGAGCGGAGATCGCACACAACCGCGCGGGCTATGCGCAGTTGACCCACCGAAGTCGGGCAAAGCGTTAACCGTTCGCTTCAGGCCCGAATGAGTTTGGTATTGCCGACAATGAACATGTGTTTTTGCCGCAAAGTCTCGCAATGGGCTCGCACAAGCGTGGGAGTGAGCATAATGTGCCAGGTCTGCAGCCCAATTGGTGCGGGTTGTGCAAACGCAACGCACTGAAGAACTGCAATATTTGGGGCGTTGTCCGGATGACGCACCGAGGCGTAACGAATGGCCTCACAATTTTGGGTTCGAACCTGATCGGCAAGCGACAAACAATCAGAGTAGTCGTCGGGGTCCATCCAATGCCCCTGATCCTTCATATTGTCATGGGTCAGATCTGTTGCACTCGCCGCTTGAATATCCGCCTGAACCGCCGTGTGTTCAACTGGCCACCGCGGCATTGGGGTTTCGGGCGATGCTGAATAAAAACACACCCTACCCCAAATGGTTTCGCAAACAGCGGTCAGCGGGTCTTCTGCGCCGTACCATACGCCCGGTGTTCGGCCAGCCCGCCGGAATCGCGATGACTTTGGGTATTTCCCATACCTGAATGGCGACCAGAACCGATAGTCAAGATGCCTGCAGGGCTCGGGAACCGGAGGCTTGCTCTCTTCAAGGAGCTGCTCCAGCACGCGATGCTCGTCATC
>PIVL01000601.1 GCA_003354145.1 Paracoccaceae bacterium | reverse complement strand
TGGATGCATATGCTCGTCTCTCTCTGGTAGGTTTCTACAAGCAAGCGCTACACGAACCACTGAGGGCATCAAGGAGCGCGAGTTCTTATTCTGTCAACGGCAGCAAAGTCCCGCAACTTTGCCGTTGATGCACGTCGCAGAGAAGCTCAGCAACCCGCCCTTCAAGTCGAAACGTGCATGGTGCAGAAAACGGGCCACTTCACTCTCCCATTCAGGTAAGGAATGGTTCAGACCTGCCGTTCATTCAAATCGCGGCGAATGGCTGGTCAGAGCCCTTTCTACCGAATGCTGCGCTCCGCACGACCGACAGCTTTGCCGACCTTGCGGACATCCGACCAGTTCGCTCGGATGTCCGCTTCCGGTTCAGATGGCTCAGATATTCGCGTCGAGGCGGCGGGGCCGTCTGCTCCGATCCTGCCATTTCTATCAGGAACTGGCCTCGCAGCTTCTGGTCTGCTTCCTGATTTGCGCTGGGAAACCCGTATATGGAGAAAGGATGACCCTCTGTTTTGGAAAAGGCGGACGGTTGCGTGCCCACCAGCCGGATCAGCGTCGTCCATGAAAGGCTCCAGACTCGATACCGGTATCCTGCCTTGGGCCCCGATAGCGACGAAGACAGGGCAAAGTCTTCCTCGGAAAATGTGGCCCGGCACCGGTGGTGCCGCGCAAGACCTGCACCAGACAGGATCAGGCGGGACGACCCAACGTGGTCGCAGCCTTGACTTCGGTCAGCCTGCCGGTCTTCACGTCGTAAACGTAGCCGTAGACCGGGACAGAGGGGTTGACGAGCGGGTGAGCCCGGATGCGCATAACGTCCTCGACCACTGCTGTCTCCTGCTCGCGGATCGTGTGCCACTTGATATAGCGGCCTTCGGGTGAGCCGCTGCCCTCTGAGGTGTTGCGGAACCCCTCGGCCGTCAGCTCGGCGGTCTCCAGCGAGCCTGCCAGCAGGTCGCCCATCGTATCGTCGTCGAAGTAGAGCATCCCGCAATCAGTATGATGGATCACGAACCACTCCCGTGTACCGAGCAGCTTGTGGCTGATCACCATCGAGCGGATCGCGTCGTCGGTTGCCCGCCCACCGGCATTGCGCACCACGTGGGCGTCGCCCTCGGCGAGCCCCGCATACTTTGCCGGATCGAGCCGTGCGTCCATGCAGGTCAGAATGAGAAAGCCGCGCGCCGGCGGCAGGGCGAGGTCGCCCTTTTCGAAGTTGTCGGCATAAGCGGCGTTGGCGCTTTCCACCTCGGTCTTGATCCGTGTCATCTCTGGCACCCTTCAATTGCTACCGGTTGTACCGGCTGACGGCAGTGTCCTCCGGTTCGGGCAATCTTTCAAGCCGACACTGCCGATACCATTCCCGACGGCAGGAAAGCGCAGGAAGCAGGCTCTGCCGAAAGGCACTCGAATGACTGTTCAGTCCGCAACTGAGACATTGGTCGTCGTCGCAGCGAATTCACACTTTCCGCCCACAAAGGAAATATCCACAAATTAGGAGACGCCGCAACACCGGGTGAACAGCCGCCCGACTCCTCTGT
>PIVL01000600.1 GCA_003354145.1 Paracoccaceae bacterium | reverse complement strand
GTTCCCAAGGCATTCACAACTGAAATTGTGTGTCAAATTTGGGATGAAGTTATCCCATCAGACTATGACAACACGTTGAGAAAAGCTGTGGTCGAAGGTTTGGTTGTTCCTACACGCGGTCTTTTCACTGACTTTTTTCAAGCAGCGATGGAGCACCCTCATTTCGCGACGGCCACAGACTTTACAACCCTTTTCAAAATGTCGGCGCCCGCCGTGGATCGGATAATGAAAGAGGTACGTCGTCGCGCTCGGGAGAATAGAGCATGACCTGCCCTTCCGCACCGGCCCGCACAATATCTGGCAATTACGAACCTGTCGCTTTGGCCGATTTCCTCATTACTTGCAAAGACTTGAATACGCCTCACCATGAAATAGCAAAGACGCTACAAATCTCCCGAGACCGCGTAACCTACGCGATGGGAGATGGTTACGACGCATTTGTCCGGCACGCGATGATGATCGGAGGTTCGCTATGAACGTAATCACCAACCCGCACATGCTCCCGAAGGTTCGTTGCGATGCCATTTTGGACGCCATTGGCGGCAAGATCCAAGGGTTCGCTATGTTCCCTTGTGAGATGCGGATCGCGACATTCGTGCCGGGTCTGCGCTGTGCGGCTCCTGACACCGTTATTCCGGCCCATGTCGGCAATCTTGGCAAGGGAACGTCCACCAAAGTCAGTGATCACGGCGTTTGCGCCACCTGTCTGACGTGTCACGACCTCTACGACCGGCGCCACGAGGGATGGGAGTATCTGGCCGATCATTGCTCGGCAGCGGTTCTTGAGCGAGTCCTGCTCGGAACGCTGGCAACTCAGGCCCGCCTGATCGACATGGGCCTGATCGTCTATCCAAAAGGAGAGATCATCTGATGGCAGAAACAACCTTCAAGCCGTCCGAGGCAGCAATAACCAAAGTGCTTGAGAAATACTCGCCGCGTCAGGTTGCCATTGCGTATTTGAGGGCATCCCGCCGCGCTCGGAGTGCGGACACCGCGTTTAACATGCTGGACGGACTCACCGAGGCCAATTTCGCAGCAAGAGACGGTGATTTGGAGGCGGTCGTAAAACACCTTGAAAAAGTCAATCGGTTTGGTCGCACCCACAAAGAAACAGGTGAAGCATGACCGACCTTCCCATCCGCTGCATCCGGATAGGCGGCACCATCGTGCAAGGTCCGTGCGAAATCGCATTCATCCACAACCACCGCTTAGGCCCTGAACCAACCGGATACGGAACCATCCGCGATGGTCGAACCACGTTCACAGGCAAGTTGATCGACCAGGTTCGCGATGAAAGGAAAATCAATGGGTGAATATGCAGAAATGATGCTGGACGGAACGTGCTGCGCTGGCTGTGGGATATATATTGGATCAGACAATGGGTTTGCATCCTATTGCAGTGACCAGTGCGCTGTCGATCACGGATACCCGACGCAAGCAGAAATTATGAACGAAAAGCCGTTCGCTTGCGATCAGTGCGGCAAGAAATGCACGACACAACAAGGGATTGTTGCCCACAAAGCCGCCAAACACCAGCC
>PIVL01000599.1 GCA_003354145.1 Paracoccaceae bacterium | reverse complement strand
GTCGCCACGTTCTGGACCGCCGCGCAGATGCTTGAGCATCTGGGAGAGATCAAAGCGGCAGAACGTCTTATGAAAGCAGTAGAAGAGGTCTGTGCCGCAGGGATCATGACCCCGGACATAGGCGGCACGGCCAATACACAAGAGGTAACCGACGCAGTATGTGACGCCATTCGACATTCGAACATCTGAACGGGCGTAGCTGTGAGGCAGGCAAAGGAGGCGGGGTCGGGGCGGCAACAGGAATTTAAAGAAGCGGTCTCGCGGGTACGCACATAGTTTTATCGCCCCATCCAACCGCCATCCACGGTCACAATGGTGCCATGAAGGTAGTCAGATGCGGCGGAAGCCAGAAAGACCGCAGGTCCGGCAAAGTCCTGAGGTGTACCCCAGCGCCCGGCTGGGATCCGTTCAAGAATAGATTTTGACCGGGCCGGATCGTCTTGAAGTGCCTGCGTGTTGTCGGTCGCAACATAGCCTGGTGCGATCGCATTCACGTTCACACCATGCGGCGCCCATTCGTTGGCAAGTGCTTTGGTCAGTTGACCGATACCGCCTTTGGAGGCCGCATAGCCCGGCACAGTGATACCGCCCTGAAAGGTCAGAAGCGACGCGGTGAAGATGATTTTACCAGCACCCCGTTCGATCATCCCGCGGCCGATTTCCCGACTGAGGACAAATTGCGCGTTGAGATTTACCTCAATCACTTCGTCCCACAACTCATCTTCGTGATAGGCCGCCGGTTTGCGCAATATGGTACCTGCGTTATTGAGCAGAATATCCGGTTCGATCCCATCCGCTTTCAATTGAGCGATGAAAGCGTGCAATGCTGACCGATCCGAGAAATCGCACTGATAGGCTTTGAATGACCGTCCCATTGCGGTCACGGATTTCTCAATTTCGCTGCCAGAAAGCTCCAGTGACGCGCTGACCCCGACAATATCGGCCCCGGCACTTGCCAAAGCTTCGGCCATGCCGCGCCCGATGCCGCGTTTGCAGCCGGTTACCAGGGCGGTTTTACCGCTGAGGTCAAAAGATGAAAGAACGCTCATTTGTCAGCCCGGTAAAAGACGGCTGTAATTGTATCGCTGGTCATGTGTGCATTTCCTGATGTGCTTTGTTCAATTTGTTCCAGTCGAATGTGACTCCGACGCCGGACTCGTCTGAGGCAATTGCCATATGGTCCTGAACCACAAGTGGTCGTGTTGTGAATTGGTCGATCGGGAAGGAATGAACTTCAAGCCATCCCGCGTTTGACTGTGCCGAAAGAAGACCGACGTGCAGTTCTTGCATGCCGTGGCTGCACACCGGAACGCCATGTTTACGCGCCAGTTCAGCAACTTGCAGCCAACCAGTGACGCCACCACAATTCGACGCATCGGGCTGCACAAACGATAGGTCAGCGTCGTCAAACGCGTATTCGAACTCGTGGATAGTGTGCAGGTTTTCCCCCATGGCAAGGGGCATCCCTGTGGCTTTGGCTATTTCGCCGATACCTTTGTAATCGTCGGGTATTGTCGGTTCTTCGAACCACAGCAAATCATA
>PIVL01000598.1 GCA_003354145.1 Paracoccaceae bacterium | reverse complement strand
TTTAAACACCTTCCTTTCTACGCTGCCTCAGCAATCGCGCTCCAGTCCCGCTGCGTTAAGTCAATAACCTTGCCGCCCAGCTCCATAAGTTCCTGGCTGCGATCAAAGCTGTCAGTAGTATTTGCAAGGCGCGTGACTGCATTAGCCATGCCCCATTTTGTCATGTTTGTCGGCAACCCATCATCACCGCGCAGCAGGTTCTCAAGGATTGAATCACCCTCACCCTGCGTTAAGCCGGTGCGCTGTACCAGCTCCTCCACTGCCTTGACAGGGTGCGCAATCTCTTCACCGCGATTTGCTGCGCGCATTCTCTCACAGAGCGCGAGGAACTGTGCAGGGTCAGACAGGTTGCCAATGGTGTCACGGATCTTGAGCATTAGCGCGCGATCATCGGCTTGCACAGTGTCGCCTTGATAGATTGAAAAATCTTCCCCGGCTTCCACTTTGCGCCCAAGGTGCGCGCGTCTCATTTTGCCTTCATTCATGCTGCTACCTGCAACCATGCCATTTGTGCAAACAAGACGGTAGAGCATGGGAGTGATAGACAGCGCGCCTCCACCTATTTCAGAGTTTGAGATTGTCACGCCCATTTGAACGGGATCATTCACCGCTACCGCGTTCTCCATGGTCGGAAAGCGCGCGTTGATATACAGACGTCTGTCTGTGACTTCAGTGCTGACCAGCTCCAGTTCAGTATGTTCCTGCACTTTTTGAAAAGACTGCAAAACACCCTCGGCAATCTGATCGTTGTCTATGCGGTGATATCTGTCAGACAGGAAAGCCCGCGCGTTGCCGTCAAGTGTGCGCACCATGCGGTTTTCCGGCTGCGCTTCAAACCAATGGTTGACGTTTTGGGAAAGCAGCTCTGGCGCGTCGCTGCGCATTTTGTCGTAATACTTCTTAGGCACGCCGATACGCTGCGCGATTTGGCTGTGACAATGGTCAGTAACGGGAAGGTATTCGTTGCCGCCTTGCTGGTCTGGCAGTTGCAGCCCGCTAGTGTGCATGGTCATTTTCAGGGAGTTTGTGGGAACGATCAAGTCACGCTTTGCAGTGCTCTGGCGTTGCAGTTCCGTTGCCAGCTCGATCAGTGTTTTACCGTTTTTCATAGTCTTAGCCCTTTTCAATGGTGCCAGGCAGTTACGCTCGGAATGAGCTGGCCCGGCTTGAATGCGATAGTCTGAATACTAACGATTTATAAAGGGTAGACCTTAACAAACCGTTAACAGAGCTTACGTTTTCTGGGCTTAAAAGGCAAGTAGATACCTCGTGTTTAATTAAAATTGTATGTATTATGTAAATAAAAAGAAGCCCCTAACTCGCGTTTTACGGCAAGTTAAGGGCTTCCCCTGTTTGGCGTCTATTTTGTGAATACCGCCAAACATCTGCTAGAACGTGAATTAGTGGTTAGTGTGTGAGACTGTCCAACAGCTCCAAATCGCGGTTAATCGAGTTTATCATATCCGGCGCGCAGTCCAGGTAATCGCGCGCAGTAACGATCTTTTGCAGTATGTTCGCCTTGAGCACTCTTAAACGCTCGATCTC
>PIVL01000278.1 GCA_003354145.1 Paracoccaceae bacterium | reverse complement strand
CGTTAAAGACATTTACATTAGTGAACAGAACCTGACGCGGTTCGTCCTGCGCCTGCGCCCCGCCAACCCACAGCGCGAAAGCTGCGGTGGTGGCGGCAAGTGTCTTGAAAATGTTCATTGCGACTTCCTTTCAAAATATTTACTCATCTGCGGGTTTCCGTCGCTTCAGAAATTGCAAATCCAGCGCAAAAAGCGGGGGTAATCCGAAACACCCAGAATACCTGATCCACTTAAGCAACTTGCAAAATTCAGGACTGCACCAACGGTTTTTCCAGGTACGTAATCCGAGCCCGAACACGAATCAAGTGTAAAAAGTATAGCCTACCAAAGCTCAAATTAAATTGTCAGTTTCAGCTGAAACTTTCAACGAATAACCAAAAAAATGACAATTACACCAACCTTCGGATGTGATATTGGGAAGAATGCCCATGCCCAACCCGTTCGAATCATCTGATCGCAACAGTCACCCGCTCATCAGGCTTTCCCTGATTGCGCCCTTCATCGAGTTCCTCAAAGATCGCGGATTATCGTCTGATAAACCGCTGAAGCGTCTTGGCCTGACACCTGAGATGATCGAAAATCCGGACGTTTTTGTGCATTCCGAAGTTTTCTATGGGCTGATGAACGAACTGGCGCGTGTTTCCAATGATCCATATCTGGGGCTGCATGTCGCTGAAGAAATGCTTTTGGAGGAATGGCCCGTTCTGACGGCCTCATTAGAAACGTCTCGAACCGTTGGCGAATTCCTGATACGGTTCGTGCAAAATGTTCCAAAGCACTACACCTCAGCCGAGCACGCTCTTCTGATCGGTGCAGGTCGCGCGCAGTATCGTTTTACAAGGGCAAGACAACCGGCAAACAGTGCAGCACAGCTGGACGGATTTGCCGCCGGGCTTTATCTCAGGATTTTCACCGCAGCAGCACCGACAGCCTGGTTACCCAAAGAAGTCACCCTACGAACAACATACCCAGAAGCAATTCCACCGTTATATCGGGAGACCGCAATCGAGGTCCACTCGGAGGCAGCCTTTGTAATCGAGTTTCCGACCGAAGTGTTATTTGCCGATCTGGCTTTTAACATCAGCAAATCAGACTCGCCGCCTGCTGCGTCTACGAAACCCTCTCTCGTGTCGGCTCTCCGCTCTGTAGCCACGCCATTACTGGTGCAAGAAGGTGATCTGTATCAGGTAGTTGCAGATGCTCTTGGTCTTAACATTGACAGGATGGAAAAAACCCTTGCCAGCGAAGGCACGTCGCTCAGTCGCGAGATCAAAAATCTGAAATGCGAGGTCGCCTGTGGAATGCTGGCAAATACCAAAACTCCAATCGCAGACGTTGGCGCAAGCATTGGGTATTCAGAACCGGCCAACTTCACGCGCTTTATTAAATCACAGCTAGGCATTACACCCAGACAGTACCGCAACAATCAGAGCCGGGAAAACGAAGCGGGATGATCGCTTCCTACTTTCCAGCTGTGTCAATCCGCTCAAAAGACCATTCTGTTTTACGGTGCGAATTTCCGATTTCCACGCTTACCGGCGGCGTGGTGTTGGCCGCGCAGGTGGCGGTCGGTGAATTGGCGGACGCACATGGGGAGGTCTGGCGATAGGATGTTCCGGGCGCGGCGGGTGTGGTGGGCGCACACCCGTTGGAGGGCGGCCATAGTAATAGTCGTTCCACATGACTGAGTCGTAATAAAGAGACGCGTTTGCTGACGTGGTACCGGGTTCACATGCAGAAAGGACAGTAAGCGATGCAACCAGACCAAGGCTGGTCAGGATTTTGAAGGGGCTGATATTCGTCATCTCAAATCTCCTTATCGCACAGCATGGACTGAATTTAACATCGCGTTGACCGCGCCAAGCGTGGCCGCATCAATGCCCGGCTCCATCACAACAACAGAAACCGCGATGCGGCCCCCCGGCAAATCAATAAGTATGGCCGTGTAATTCACTAACTTACCCTTACGGGTTCCGGTGCCCGAAAATGTAGCGGCCTTCAGCCCGTTGATCCGTTTTTCCTTGCGAACCGTCGTCACCGGGTCTTTGACCAGCGACGGGCCTATATCACTCAGATATTCGACCCCTTCTTCAAAAGTACTGAGACCTTGTGGCGATACAAACCCAACCCAGACAGTTGGATCGGTGGTCGGATGCAGGCCAATCAAACGGCTGACATCCCGTTCATCTTCCGTATCGGGTGCGCTAAGCAGTCGTGCCCCACCGGTTCGCATGGTCCAGAAGTCCGGCGCATCAAAGCGAAATAACGCGCCACCTGAGTCGGTGTAAGTGACAGGCACATCCGCCTGTACCTGTGTGCCAAGCAGGCCAATCGTCAACATCAAGGTAACAAAACGCGTCGTAATTGACAAAATCGAGAAAGTCATAACTTAGCCTTTATGCAATGTCCCTGTTTCTTGCCATGTGTAGAGGTCTCTGTCCAGAAAACCTGTTTCGCTCAATCTCTTAAATGACTTTCAGAGTGTAGTTTGGTGGGCGCCAGCATCGCTCCTGGTGCCAGCAGGTTGCAATCAAAAGCCAAAGTTCCAACAGAACCACGCCGCGATCTTCCAGCGCAAATCCTGCCACCCACCACCAGCATAGACGATCATTCGCCCATCCAATTCTGCGCGCACGGCCTCCCCTTGTAACCTCGTCGGGCCGTCTACTGCTGAAAATGTGGGCCAAATTGCCAAAAACAGGGCAATCAGTCTCATCTTATGGTCTCGTGGCTTGTTGCGCGTCTCAGGTCAGTCTAAGAGGCAGCGTAACCCCCGCAAAGTCACAATAAGGTGCTGCCGCATATGATCCCTCGTTATTCCCGCCCCGACATGGTCGCCATCTGGAGCCCGGAAACAAAGTTCCGCATCTGGTTCGAAATCGAGGCCCACGCCTGTGATGCAATGGCCGATCTGGGCGTGATCCCGCGCGAGAATGCCGAAGCGGTGTGGAAAGCCAAAGATGTCGAATTTGACGTCGCCCGGATTGACGAAATTGAGGCCGAGACCAAACACGATGTCATCGCCTTTCTGACCCACCTGTCTGAAATCGTCGGCAGTGACGCGGCCCGTTTTGTGCATCAGGGCATGACAAGTTCGGACGTGTTGGACACCACATTCAATCTGCAACTGGTACGTGCCGCCGACATTCTGATCGAGGACGTAAAGGCATTGTTGGCTGCTCTGAAGCGCCGCGCTTACGAACATAAAGACACCATTCGCATCGGTCGCTCGCACGCAATTCACGCCGAACCGACCACGATGGGACTGACCTTTGCCCGCTTTTACGCCGAGATGGATCGCAACCTGACCCGGCTGATCGTCGCCCGCAGCGAAATCGCCACTGGCGCGATTTCCGGCGCGGTGGGGACATTTGCCAATATCGACCCGTCTGTTGAGGCGCATGTATGCGAGAAACTGGGTCTGACCCCGGAACCGATCAGCACACAGGTGATCCCGCGCGACCGTCATGCGGCGTTTTTTGCGGCCCTTGGCGTTGTTGGATCATCCATTGAAAACATCTCTGTCGAAGTGCGCCACATGCAACGCACCGAAGTTCTTGAGGCCGAAGAGTTCTTCTCGAAAGGTCAAAAAGGTTCATCCGCGATGCCCCATAAACGCAACCCGGTACTCAGCGAAAACCTGACCGGCCTTGCACGTTTGGTGCGCATGGCTGTGATACCTGCGATGGAGAATGTGGCGCTTTGGCACGAGCGCGATATTTCGCATTCCTCAGTCGAGCGTAACATTGGTCCAGATACGACTATCACCCTTGATTTCGCACTGGCGCGTTTAACCGGGATGATCGATAAACTGGTAATTTACCCTGATAACATGCTGGCCAATATGAATAAATTTCGCGGCCTGGTAATGTCACAGCGGGTTTTGCTGGCCTTGACACAGGCCGGAGTCAGCCGCGAAGATTCTTATAAGTTGGTGCAACGTAACGCGATGAAAGTCTGGGAACAGGGTGCCGATTTCAAAACCGAACTGCTTGCAGATGCTGATGTCATGGCTGCTCTTGGCGCTGACGAGATCGAAGAAAAATTCGACCTGGGTTATCACACCAAACACGTCGACACGATTTTTGCCCGCGTCTTCGGCGACTGACAATTTGCGCCGGAATGCGTGCCATTCCGGCGAGCTGCTTGGTCCAAAGGTAAAAATGCTGTATGCTGGGTTTATATTTCAACACCCGGCTGGAGACATCTAATGACCTTAAAAACCATATTGATTGGGTTGGCCCTTACTATTTTGCCCGCCGCTTCCTATGCAACCTGTTCCGGACATGGCGATCACGCGCAATCCTGTGCACCCGGTACAATCTGGGATGCTACGGCAGGGGCTTGTGTTGATCAGGCCACCGGCTGACATCTTTCTCACTGTATTTTGATGTAACTAGAGCAATCAATGCAGAGTGTTTCTGCGGATATGCATTATACACTTGTGTGTAATTGTTGTTAATTTATGGAGCCCCCCCATGAGATTTGTTTTTGCATTGATATTGGCCCTTCCCGGCACAGCCTTTGCTGCGGGTGATGGCGACAGCTCAACCAGCACGAACCCACCAACAACGACTGAAACCACTGCCAATTGTAAGGGTGTCAAAGTCTGGGACAAGAAGACCAAGACCTGCGTCAACCCACAAGGCACCACGCTGGATGATGGTACGTTGTACAAAGCCGTGCGCGAACTGGCCTACGCTGGACGATATAAAGATGCGCAGGGCGTGTTGCGGATAATGTCTGACCAGAACGATGACCGGGTGCTAACCTATTGGGGCTTTACCCATCGCAAAATGGGCAATGGTGATCTGGCGCGCGTCTATTATCAGGACGCAATCAATCGCAACCCGGACAATATTTTGGCCCGTTCGTATATGGGTCAGGGATTTATCGAAGATGGCGACACCGATTCCGCCATCGTGCAATGGCATGAGATCAAGGCACGTGGTGGTGAAGGCACCTGGGCCGAAGCTTCGCTGCGCAAGGCCATTCGTACTGGGCTGACATACAGCTACTGATCCCAAAACAGACCATTTTTCATGCGCCCGGACCTTCACATTGGTCTGGGCGTATGGGTCTGGGCGTATGCATTTTTCGGACCTGCAATTTCCGCAAACGCTTTAGCCAAATGTTCAGGCTTTGGGATTAGCTTCTAAAATAGGAAGAGCAGCAAAGGCAACATCATGCAGAACGAAGTGGCAATCGCCCGGCTCCCGGCGCCGGGCGCGAAAAAGGGTGCGCTTGCCAAAACACTGAATGGCCGGGCTAAGGCAGCTGTAGTCGTACGGTTGTTGCTGAACGAAGGTGCGGACCTGCCGCTTGAGGAATTGCCCGAGGATCTGCAGGCGCAATTGACCAAGCAAATGGGCATTATGGGACTGGTCGACCGCACAACACTGTCGTCAGTCATTCAGGAATTTGCCGACACACTGGATGGGATTGGGCTAACCTTTCCAAACGGTCTGGCCGGGGCCTTGACTGCAATGGACGGAAAAATCAGTCCTCAGACGGCTGCACGTCTGCGCAAAGAGGCCGGCGTGCGGCAAGCTGGCGATCCCTGGGTACGACTGCGCGACCTAGCAACCGAAGACCTGGTTGAACTTGCCCGCGCCGAAAGCATCGAGGTCGCCGCCGTGCTGTTGTCCAAACTGGATGTCGAATCCGCCGCCGCCCTGTTGGGGCAATTGCCCGGACCATTGGCACGACGCATCACTTATGCGGTGTCACGGACTGGATCAGTGACGCCGGATACCGTGGATCGTATCGGGCTGTCACTGGCAAGCCGGTTGGACCTGAAACCTGTCGTCGCGTTTGACGATGGTCCGGACGAACGCGTTGGGGCAATCCTGAACCAGTCAACCGCGATGACCCGGGATGAATTGTTAAGCGGGCTGGACGAGGCAGATGAGGAATTTGCCAACGCCGTGCGGCGCACGATTTTCACCTTCGCCCACATCCCTGCCCGGCTTGCGGCGCGTGACGTACCCAGACTGATGCGCGAGGTCGATCAGGCCATTCTGGTCACTGCTCTACAGGCTGCGATGACCAGTGATCTGGGTGAATCGGTTGAATTCCTGCTTGCCAACACTTCTACCCGGATGGCCGATTCCTTACGCGAAGAGATGCAGGAACGGGGCAGCGTGGCGCTGATGGATGGTGAAACCGCAATGACCGCCGTTATTGCCGCGATCCGGCGACTGGAACTAGGTGGTGACATACAGTTAACGGTGCAGGCTGATCCAGAAGATCAGTAGATTT
>PIVL01000597.1 GCA_003354145.1 Paracoccaceae bacterium | reverse complement strand
GATGCTCCACATTTTTGCCTTTTCCATACGTTTGCGCAAAGCAAACTTCGCAGAAACCGCGAGCTTGGCAACGAAAACACCGACAAGCTCACCGCAGTTTTCTCATTTGCGATCGCTGTGCCTATTCCTTCGGCGGACGCATTGCGCAAATCTTTCCTATTCGCGAGCGAGTATCTGGGCGAGCGCACAGTTGTTTGGTTCTGGATCGATCCAGAACTCATCAGAACGTCAGGAACCATTTGATGATTACGGCATTTGCAATATCAACGAAGAAAGCCGAGATGAGCGGAAGGACAATGAACGCGACAGGCGAGGGTCCGTAGCGTTGTGTCACCGCAGTCATATTGGCGATGGCCGTCGGCGTTGCGCCTAGGGTGAAGCCGGCGAACCCCGCACAGATCACGCTGGCGAAATAGTTGCTTCCCATGGCCCGGAAGACGATCAGCACAATAAACAGGGTCGCGATTACGGCCTGCATCAACATGGTTACGGTCAGGACACCGGCGCTCGAGGCCAGCGTCCAGAGTTCCATGCTCATCAGCGACATCGACAGAAAGACAGACAGGCTGAACTCTGAGATGAGATCGGTCGCCTTGCTGCGCGCCCGAAACTTTTTTCGAGGGAACAGTGCGGGCATCAGGTTTGCAAGGAGGATTGCGCTTAGAAGGCAAGGAACGAAGAGTGGCAACTTGATGCCCGCGGCCTCGAGGGCCTGGAACCCGGAATAGCCAAGCGCAATGGCGATGTGGATCCACAGAATGCTGCGCATAATCAAGGTATGGGTGATTTCTTCTTCTTCCCCTTCGTCTTCGACGGAGCGGTGATCATCAATCTTATGGGATTCCGCCGCAGTCGGGACGTGGCCTTCGGTCGGCGCGTCCGCCACCAGTTTGTTTCTGTCGATGAGGAATTTGGCGATCGGGCCGCCGAGGATGCTTGCCAGGATCAGACCGATCGTGGCAGACGCGATCCCAAGCTCGGCCGCGCCGGCAATTCCATATTCGGATTGGATCGTCGGTCCCCAGGCAATTGCGGTGCCGTGCCCCCCGATCAGTGACGCCGTGCCAAGCAGCACGCCTGCCTGCGGCTCCAGACCAAAGAGCACTGCTCCAGCAGCGCCAACCAGATTCTGGATGAGCATGTACCCAATCGTCAGGCCCAGCAAGATAGCCAAAATCGGTCCGCCTTTGACGAGATCAGAAATGCGCGCGTTCAGTCCCACAGTTGTAAAGAAATAGACCAGCAAAATATCGCGAACCCTGAGATCGTAGCTGATCTCCCGTCCAGTGAAATAGACGATCCCAAGTGCGAGGAAGGCCGCCACCAACCCGCCACTGACAGGTTCAGGAATGCTGTATTTTTGCAAAACAGGGCGCATCCGAGTCATCCGCGCTCCAAGGAAATACACGAGGATGCCAAGCGTAAACGCAGCGAAGGCTCCTATTCGAATGGGTTCTAAAAGCGTCTCGTGATCCATCTTCAACCTCGGTCATTTGCTGCCTACGCAGGTATCGTCGCTGCGCCAATTGGCCAAGGCGAGCTGAGT
>PIVL01000596.1 GCA_003354145.1 Paracoccaceae bacterium | reverse complement strand
GTACGGGTATTTGATCCTGCGACAGAAGAACCTCCTCCGACCGTGGTTGCCTTCTGGTCCTGAACATGTAGGATAGAGTCAGCGGCAAGAGTAACAGCCGTCGTCTCAAGGAACAGGCCAAGATTGTGTCCGCCCTCGTTGGAGCTTGTGGACAGCACATCAGTTACGGCAATGTCTGTTGCGCTGTGCTCAACGATGAGGTTCTGGCTCTCGTTGTCAAAACCCCAACCTGTCCACTCGCCGTTGAACTGTGTCCGCACCGCTGTCGTGCCGACGCCTGAAGTGATTGCCATGACAACAGCTATGCGCGTACCAGCCGTGAGTATGACGGGGTCAACAAAATCGAAGCGCCTGCCGTTGACGGCGGTGCCTGTAATCTCTTCCGCTACAGTTTTATGTACAACATCGACTGTTTGTGAGCCAACAGCCAGTTCACAAATCATGCCCTGGTAAGTGGACGGCGTTTGGCCCGGATCGAACACGGCGCTCATAGCAAGAACGGTGATATCCTCTTTGAGAATAGTGATCTGCCCACGGATAGCTCTACCGAATGTGTTAATCCCTCCGTTTGATCCAGGGTGGAATATCTCGGCTGGTGCCTGGACGTTGGGCGTTTTCGTCTGCGCGTACACAGAGACGGTTATGTCATCCAAGTCGCCAGCGGTCGTCTTCACTTGCATAGCGTTGACTGCGTAGCTGGAAGGGTAGCCATTTGGCATACCGCCGATCAAATCAGGGAGAACGCCACCAGAGCTGGTTGCTGTGAATGACGTACCTGTAAGGGAGAACCTGAGAGTGCCTGTGTGGTCAACGAACATGTCAATGGCGCAAACATAAGCCCGGCCTGTACCGACTGTGCTGCCGCCTGACAAGCCAATGTTGCTATCAGATGTGTCGTTGGCGTTCTTGTAGTCTGCTGCGCCTGTCTCGAATGTTACTCCGCCGTCTGAAGATAAAACAGCCTGCATCTCTGCTGTAGACGCGCCTTGCTGGCCCCGGATAATAATCCGGTAAATGTCGTAAGCGGCGTCAAGAGGAAAGTCAATAAAGGCGTCGCCAGCAGTCGCAACAACGAAGTCCCCTTGAAACAAGTAGTTACCGCCTGCTCCGCCTCCGCCTCCGCCAGTGATCTCAACGTCAGCAATAGCTGTGATGCGTCCTTGCTGGTCAACAGTGACTTGCGCAACATTGTCTGCGTCCCCGTAGGTGCCAGGTGTGACGGCTGTATCTGCCAGAGTGTAGGTGATAGGGTCGTCAGTACCGAGAACACCGCCGCCTTCCAGACCCGTGCCAGCCGCGAAGACGACGCCAGCCAAATCACCGGGTATCGCCTCGCTAATCAGCTCCAACTCGTTCCACTTACGAAGGAAGTATGTTGTTGGGAGCCCGGCTTCGTTGGTAATAGCTTCAGTGTGAACGAGCGGGTCGAGCTTGATAGTGGTTGCCACTAGGAGCCCTCCTCGCCAACTTCACTGTCGCCGCCGTCGATCCGCGCAATGGCTCCGGTGTCTGTGACGCGGAAGATCCGCATAGGCGGGTTCATCGTG
>PIVL01000277.1 GCA_003354145.1 Paracoccaceae bacterium | reverse complement strand
ACCAAAAGGTTAACGGCAACCTTTTACCATAGGTAAACCCCTGTCAGCGGCGACTATTTTACCGCTAAACGTAGTCGCCAGCCTGATCATCAACGACTTCCGCGCCTTCGGAATAGGAGCCAGAACTGAGTCCGTATCCGTCGCGGTCGCCGTTCCCGTCTCGATTTTCGCGGTTGATCCGTTCGATATCATCGGTATGAATCCACCCTGCCCCGCGATCTACGCCTGTGACACTATCGATCCCGCTCGGAAAACGCTTGATTTCCGCCACAACAACAATCTCATTGTTGCCATAGTCCCGAATTTCTTTGCAGTAATTATCCATCAAATGCGCAGCTTCCAGCATATTGGTCGCAAAACAATCGACGGTCACGATGCTGGTTTCCTCATCGATTTTCAGGATGTAGATTTTTGCTGTAAATTTGGTTTTCATAACCTGTCCCTCTCTTTGATTTCCGATTTCTGGCCGGGTTCACTCGCGCATGTTGGTACGGACAAGGAATGTCGTTGACAAGATAGCTGAGTCGTTTGTGTGACAACACGTCATGGATGATTTGATTTTGAACCCATATTGCCACAGTAGATTTTCGCGCATAAGGTTGCCCATTAGTGACCAGAAACACTTAGCCACAGGTAAACCGAGATGAAATTTAGCCTTTCACAAGCAGCAAAAGAAGTGGGCAAGAGCAAGCCGACGATCAGCAAAGCCATAAAAACAGGGAGGTTGTCAGCCGAGAAGGTAGGCATCGGATACCAGATCGATGCCGCCGAGTTGTTCCGGGTTTACCCAAAGCCAACGGAAAGCGAACCGGCAAAGGAAACCCCGCTGAGTGATACATTAGTTCACGAGATTGACCTGTTGACGCTTGAGGCGAAAATGCTGCGGGAACAAGTCCAGCGCGAGCGCCAAATCGTTGATGATCTGAGCAGGCGGCTAGACCGGGCTGATATGTTGTTGGAGGATCATCGACCGAAGCCGCCAGAACCGGCACCGGCTCGGCGCAAGTGGTTCTGGCAGAGGTGACTAGGATATCGGCCTGATATCACTCGAAGCCTTCGAGACATAGTTCGAAATCTTCAACGCTGCTAAAACCACATTTCACGTCGTTTTTTGCTAAAGTAATTGCTCTGTAAAGCGAGTGTGCACTGACGCAGCCATGTTTAGTCACCTCTTCTCTTTTTTTACCGACAGAATAAATCTGGATAATCCAGCCAGCTTTTCTCGCAAAAAGTCCTGATCTTGAAATCTTATGTATTTCAAACGTGACTATCGTTCCGTTTATCGGCCACATCTTTTCTAAACTCAAATATGCAATGCCGCTTTCACAGGTTGATGTATCACAGTAAGCGTATCGCTTGTGTCTTTTCCACAAGTTCACCTCGTCTGTGATCACGCTGACGTCGAATTTGTTAATGATATTGTTCATCTCTAAACCAAAATTATTCTGTTGGGATTGTTGGTTGACCGGAAGGTTTACGCCAACCCTTTGCCGTTGGCTAACCCCTATATCGGATCGCCGATCTTGCGCATTGCCAGCTTGAGCATCGCGATATGGAATGGCCGCATTGAGTGATGCATCTTCTCGACTTCGTTCAGCTTTTCCCAATCTGCGACCATCGTCCTGACCCAGCGCGGATCGCTTTTGGCAACGCCTATGCACGCCTGCAAATACCTTTTGCGCGTCTCGCCGCCTCTCATCCCTCCATCCAGCACAAGCATTCATGGACGTGTACCGTGTTCGTTTTTCCTGTCATCCCGTTTGTAACCGCGAGCGAAATCCAAGGTCCGTCTATGGCCTCAACCACGCCATACTGATCAATATGACCATCAATTTCTACGGTGTCGCCAACCTCGACTGTTACCATCTTATATTTGAATACGTGTTCAACTTGTGCCATTTTTATCTCTAATTTGTAGGGAGGCCGAAGCCCCCCTGTCTTGATTCTATCACTTAGCCAGAAATTCGAGATTGAACCAAGAGCCTCTATCATCGCATTCGGTAAATCCTGCTCCTCCCGGTCCGTTGTTCTTGTTGTAGAAGGTGCTGGTGTAGCGCTGCTGGTTCGTTGCCCAGAATACATCGTACCCGACGCCCAGCTTGCGAAGCATCGCGTTCGCCAGTTTGCAGTGTTCTTCTGCCTCTTCAGCCGTTTCGACCTTCGGCAGTTCAATCCATACTTTTTTCATCTCTATCTCCAATTTGCTGGGCGTCATTGCCCGGTTGATGGGTGGGGCCGAAGCCCCAGCCCTTATGCGTTAAAATCCAGCGCCTTGTATGCGCTATAGAGGCTGTAATTCATCCCGCCTGCAAACTTTTCGCTGGCGACCGCGTGGCGTATGCCTTCCATCACGTTGTTTGGCTCTCCCTTGCCACCGCTCCAAGTCGATGTGTTTCGTTGCATCGCCTCTGCGGCCTCAAGGCGAACCTTGTCGTGCAGCGTTTCCAAAACCTTCACGTCATGGTCCCATTCGCCTGTGAAGCGCCCAGCTTCAAACGCACCCGCTATCAGGCCGCGCTCGTAGTCGGCAAACTCTGCCTTTACGAAGTCAGTCATTGCCGCGAGTATTTCGCGCAAGTCCTTGTCTAGTTCTGCAAAATTCGTTTTCATGTTCGTCTCTCCTGAGTTGGTGGGCGTCGTTGCCCGTAACACATATATAGGGCATACGGCCCTTAGCTGCAAGCGGTTTTATTCCTCGCCTAGCTTATATATTTCTAGGCTGAAATTGCGCAGCTTTTCCATCGCTGCGTATGCCTCTCTGATTTCGGCCAGATCGGCGTCTCTTGCGGCGTTGCCTTCCTCGGTCGGCATGTGCTGGTAATTGCGCCCGTTGAATACCTCAGTGCATGACAGGGCTGCGCCTATTTCATCAATGGCGTTGCCTGCGGCAGTGTATATCAACTGACCTGCTTTGCGGAAATGTTCTGGCGGGTTTCCGTTCATGCTCGGTCTACAGTCTGGCGTTTTCTTTCTGCCGCCTCCGGGTTCATACCTTTCCCGTTCCTCGGCCAAACTTTGACTTCTCATTTTGCCATTCATGCTCGGCTTGCGGTTTGCCGTTTTCATGCTGCCGCCTCCGGTTTCATATCTTTGCCGTTGCTGGGCCAGATTTTGCCGTCGCATTCGACCTGCCAAACTCGGCCTTCCTTGCCGACGATGGTCGCTGGGCAGTGGCAATATACGACCTTCATGCCGATGGCGAATTTGTGGCTGGGCTTGCGCTTGGCTTTGGTCTTGCGACCTCCGCCGAGCAGCATCGAAAGGGTTTGTGCGTCGTTCATGATGCTTCTCCGTTCAAGGCTTCAATCAAAGCCGTGTCTGTTTTGTGGATTCTAACAACCGTGTCGCGCGGCTCGTCGGCCAGCTTAAACCTAAACCCGATGAAGGATTTTGTTTCGTGGTCTACCGTGGCAAAAGTTCCTGCCGCTATGGCTAGGTTGATGCGGTCTGTTGCGGTGCGGTTCATCTGGTGCCTCCGTGGCGTTGTGGCCTTCCTTGGCCTATACATACACCATAGGGTTTGTGGCCCTATGGTGCAAGTCCTAATCTGCGATTATTTCCCAGCCCTGCGCTTTAATCTGCGCCGCAGCTCGTCGCGGAAGGTGTGGGCTTGATCGGCAT
Source organism: Paracoccaceae bacterium (assembly GCA_003354145.1). Taxonomy (GTDB): domain Bacteria; phylum Pseudomonadota; class Alphaproteobacteria; order Rhodobacterales; family Rhodobacteraceae; genus NORP181. The sequence continues at coordinate 2,649 of PIVL01000277.1, read as the reverse complement.
AGAACCCTTCGCGTTCCGCGTTGTGGCCGCGCATGGCGCGCTCCGCGTCCACGCAATCTTGGATCATGTAGCGCAGGCTGAGAATGTCCGCAGCTTTCGCTTGCGCTTCCCATTTGGCCCAAGGCGCACTCATTTGCCTGCCTCCGCGTCTGTCATGCGGTCCAGCATGCGGAAGGTACATCCGCTGCGAGTGAAGTCGCCACCGCGCTTCAATCGCGCGATAATTACTGGTGGGAACTCTTGGCCGAGTTCTTGCTCGTCCATCCAGTGTCCGTCCTTCATCAGGTCGGTCTGTGCTTCTATTAGGTAAACCATCGTGTGCCTCCTATGGCGTTATGGGCGTCATTGCCCTTAACACATGTATAGGGCATCCGGCCCTATGGTGCAAGTCCTAAAAGACGCTCATTTGATCCCGTGCAGCTTGCCGCGCCCGGTCGCGCATTTCTGCCGCCATAGGTGCCAACAATCCAGCGTGGCGGCTTTGCTCAAAGTCGCGCGCTATGGCGTTGAAATCGGCGGCTGTGGGCCAAACAACCTCGCAGCCGTCAGCTTCCCAATTTGCCAACAAATCCTCGGCTTTGAAATCTAACGAGCCTTCTTCGGCGCAATCGACCATCTGGTTTTTCCATGCAGGCCATTCTGTTTTTGTAAATGCCATCAGAACAACCTTGCGGCCTCGCCATATGCGTTTCATCACGACTGTGCCGTCTTTGGCTTCTGCTTCGCGTCCCATGATCTTGTCCCTTCGGTTGGTGGGCGTCGTTGCCCGGTAAGGGATAGATAGGGCACCCGGCCCTAGAGTACAAGCTAAATCTTCGGCCCGACCATCAAACTCGGCGGCATAGGAATTTCAGCGTTCTGCGGTCGCCAGATGTGCAAGCAGTTTGAATGGATGCTGATGTGATCTTTCGGCTCGACATGTAGCTGCATTGCGATTTCATCAGCCCCGAAGAACATGCGCTTGATAAATTCCATCTCGGTCCAGTTGGGGCAGCGCTTCGGCAGGCTGACGCTTACATGGTCCCAGCCGCCACCGTGCGAGGCGATGACGCGCAGTTGCACATTCGTCGGGTTGTGCCTGATCAGATACGCACCGCCATCGATCCCGGTTTCGACAGCGTAGTGTTTCAACTCGTTCAGATCGCGCATCGGTGGTCCTCTCAGTCAGTCATCATCGTCCAACAGCCCGTCGCTTTGCTCTAGGAAGCCTTCAACTCCGCCCACTATTACACCGTGTAGAAGCAACTGCGCCTTATAAGAATCGTTGTTCGTCATGCTCAACAGAATCACTGCGATAAGCAACTCCAGCCCAATCGCTATATCTGCAAAGTCGGAGACGTTGCCATAAGGTTCACGACCGTCCAGCAGGAGGCTGGCGGCTTTCAACGCCAGAGTCTTTTCCCGTTCTAGGTTTTCCATCTCGGTTCCTTTGGGTTCATCACTTGGGGCAGCGCGTGGCACTGTCTGCCAGCATTCTTTCAACGTCTGGCACTATTGCATCGTTAAGCATTTTTGCGGCATTGGCATGGTCTTGTTTTGTGGCAGTCGCCGGATTTTTTTGGACACTCATCATAAGAAACGCAACAATAAGTATCTCAAACGAAACCATAATTTGTGCAGCGTCTTTGTGTGGGTGTAGTCCGTCCGTAATCGCTCTAATTGCGTTCATCGCCCTATGTGGCGGTGGTATTGATTTGCTCATCTCTATCTCCAATTTGTTGGGCATCCTTGCCCATTACAATCATATAGGATATATGGCCCTTAACAACAACAAAAATGAACGGAAGATGAAAACCGTGACAGAATATGAGTATTTCAGGCATATCGAAGTCTACAGCGAGCGGTTAATTGGCGACGATCACTATGCTGCCCTGTCCCCGTACCTGTTCACCGTAGCGATCCACGTAGGACGTATCGGCGACATGATCGGCTATGATGGCCGCTGGTGCTACCATGACAGCGCCAGCGCCAAGGCGGCTCTGGACGCATGGGAGCAGGCTGGATTTCAGGGTGAACCTGAAGGATGGCACCGTCGCCCTGTTCGCTGGACGATGCAACATCACTTGGGTGTCAGTCGTCGCTAACCGGCGTCGAGCGCCCGATGGGATAGCCTAACTGGCCACAGCAGCTTATGGGCCATAATGTCGCCGTGCTTTCTCACGCGCCTATAATGAATGTAGCAATAGCCTTTTGCCGCGTGTTTTCTATTGCACCCGGCCACTGAACACGCAGCACCTTTTGCGCGCCTCATTTGAATCGGTTTGTCGGCCTTGGCGTCACCATATCTTTGCAGGCGTTCATAATGCGTGGCGCAATAGCCTTTCGCATTGTGCTTTCGATTACACCCATCCACCGAACACAGCCCACCTTCTTGGCGTTGAAAAGGCTTGTATGGCATGACGTCGCCATATTTTTGCAGGCGATCATAATGAGAAATGCAATAGCCTTTCGCCTTGAAAGGTCGCTCACACCCGGCCACTGAACACTCTTTTCTGCTCATACGCTTTCCTCTGGGTTCTGGCGTATTTTAACATAATGCGCATTATCGGAATTTCGGTGTAGTGAAGGCTAGTGAAGGCTAGTGAAGGCTAGTGTTCTGTCGCCGTGCGCCCGACAAGCCAACCTGCGTTCCCTTGGTTCTGGCGTCGT
>PIVL01000595.1 GCA_003354145.1 Paracoccaceae bacterium | reverse complement strand
CCGCTCGATTTTCTCGTGGTTGCGGACCATTCCGAGTATATGGGCGTCGTTCAAGGAGTATCAGAAGGCAACGATTTGCTGCGCGCCACAGATGCGGGCGCACGATGGGCTGAAATGGCCGACGATGGGCAGATTTTGGAGGTTTTCGGTGAAATGGTCGCGGACGGAATGGAAAATACGCCGCGCGACTTGGACGAAAGGTTCGAAGCGTCAGTTTGGCAATCGGTGTCTGAAGCAGCAGACCGCCATAACAGTCCAGGAAATTTCACTGCATTTACGGGCTATGAATGGTCTTCTTTGCCTGAAGGCGACAATCTTCATCGGGTTGTGATCTTTCGCGACGGTGGCGACAAGACAAATCAGGTTCAGCCCTTCAGCCTCTTTGACAGCGAAGACCCGCAGGACCTGTGGAATTACATGGCTGGCTATGAAGAGCAGACTGGTGGGCGTGTGATGGCCGTCCCGCACAATGGCAACCTGTCTGCCGGGCGAATGTTCGAATTGCAGACGCTAAGCGGCGGTGCGCTGAGCAAAGAATATGCCGAAGCCAGGATGCGATTTGAACCGCTGATGGAGACGACCCAGATCAAAGGTGACAGCGAAACACACCCATTGATTTCGCCCGACGATGAATTTGCTGATTTTGAACGCTGGGACCTCGGCAACATTGTGGTCACCAAACGGACCAGCCCGGAATTGATGCAGTTTGAATACTCGCGGGCGGCTCTTAAACATGGTTTGGCGCAAGAAGAATTGCTGGGACAGAACCCTTTCAAATTTGGAATGATCGGCGCGACGGATTCACATACAAGTTTTGCATCAGCAGAAGAAGACAATTATCTCGGAAAATATGGAGTTGCGACGCCAGCCCCCGACCGCTGGAACAAAAAATTCCCACCCCTGACCGTCCCCGGTGTTCTGGAACAATTCACCGAATGGCAAAGTTCGCAGTCCGGACTTGCCGCAGTCTGGGCGACCGAAAACACCCGCGAAGCGATTTGGGACGCGATGTATCGCAAAGAGGTCTATGCCACGACCGGTCCCCGCATGTCGGTCAGGTTCTTCGGTGGTTGGGACTTTAGCCAAGAAGATGCGCAAAGACATGACTATGTTGCCATGGGCTATGCCAAAGGCGTGCCGATGGGCGGTGATATTACCAATGCCGGGAATGGGAAATCACCTTCATTCTTGATTTCAGCCCTCAAAGACCCGGATGGCGCCAATCTTGATCGGGTGCAGGTTGTCAAAGGCTGGCAAGACAGCGCGGGAACGCTGCACGAAAAAGTCTATGATACCGTCTGGTCTGGCGATCGAGTACATGATGAAAACGGAAAACTGCCAGCAGTGGGCAACACGGTAGATCTGAACACCGCCAAATATTCCAATGATATTGGCGCGGTTTCGCTGACTACTATGTGGACTGATCCAAATTTCAATCCCACTGAGCGCGCGTTCTACTACGTCCGTGTCATCGAGATTCCGACGCCACGATGGACAGTTTTTGATGAGGTGCGGTTCGACATTCAGATGGACAAAGATGTCACGCGCGT
>PIVL01000276.1 GCA_003354145.1 Paracoccaceae bacterium | reverse complement strand
CCGGATGCGATCGGCTTGCCAGGGACGGAAATTTCGCCAATAAAACTGCGCCACAATCGACGTGGCAGAATGTATTTGCGCGCCGACAGAACCTGAAGGATCAGCGCATTTAATTGCTGTCCCCGTGTCAGCCACGCGTCCGATGGTTGGGGCGGGGTGTCGGCCTTTGTCGCCTTGCCGATAGTAACGCCAATTTCAAATGCAGCGCGAATTTCGTCTGTCAGCTTTTCACTGGCGAACAGTTTTTCATCATAGGGCCGCAATGTCACAGACCCGGTTCCAAACACCTGCTCCCAATGGGTCACCAGTGCCGTATAATCAAGCCAGAAGGGCGGGGCCTGAGTTTCTTCGAAAACACCCGCCTGCGGATCAAGGGTCGGCAATTCGTCCAGACAGGATTGCCACCAGTCTTTTTGTTCCAAAAGCTCCAAATCCCGCGACAGTGGTTCAGCGCGGCCTTCGAGAATTTGTGCGGCGTAATGGCGGGCCAGAACGCGCGCCTGTTCATCGACATGGGCAACAATCCGGATGTCGTCAGACAAAGGCGTCAAAAGTTGTTTCAAGCGCTCAAGTTCGCTGACCCGGTGCAATGATCCGCCCAGCTGCGAGCACGACAGGATAAGAGTATCTGGCTGATGTTGTGCCACTTCACGGGCCAGATCAGTGGCGACCGCGTCAAGCAGCACTTTTTGCTTGTCGCCGGTGATATATCCACGATTGAACCGCAGTGGGTCGATATGGTCTGGGTCCGTTGTCGCCATGAACAAACGGGTATGGTTTTTTGACCCTGGGCTACGTGGAAACAAAACGCCTTTACTGATCAACTGTCCACGCTTGTCCGCCAACACCTGTTGCAGTCGACTGGCGCCAACCTGATCTGGCCCGATATGCAGATAAATACGCATCAGGCAGACTTTTGCGATTTAAGTATAGGACTGGTATTCAGCTTGCCCCACCAGGGCATTTTGCGCCCCAGAAATTCCCCAATAAGCTGGGGGGCCTTATCATCACTCACGTCATACTCCAGAAAATCGGTACTGTCTTTGAACAGGTGGCGCAGGGTGGCGTAATGGCCGTTAATCCATTGTTCACGCTGCTTGCTGGTTTCACCGAACCCTGCTGGCAGGCCGGGTATGTCGTTTTGTGGCAAGCGCGCAGTCCCCAGATCGGACCAGCCCAGCATGGATTGGGACATTGCAAATGCATCGCGCCGCGAGGCAAGGAATTTAACCCCGGGATGATGCGCTTTGATTGCGGAAATCATGGCATAATCAGTTTGTGGCCAGACCGAGCGGCCCTCGCGCAGAACGCTCATCTCAGAGATCGCGCCAAAATTGGATATAAGGGCTGCCGGATCGCCAGAGTCAAAATAGCCGCGATAAAGCAGTTCGCCGACAAATGCGTCCTTTAATGCCGGGTCCTTGGTCTGCTTGCTGCGAATGCGATGGTCCGCCACGCTCAGCCCTGAGCGCCGCAAAGCACGGGCCAGCGTTGTCGTGCCCGATTTTGGCAAGCCCAGATTAACCACAACAAGGCTCATATTGTCAGCCCAAGCTTGCGGATCATAGCGTCCTCGGAGGGCGGGAGTTTAGGCGCGGCGCGCAGTTGCGCCTGCATGTCTTTGTATTCGCTTTGCTTTAGCAAAATATCGCGCCGTTCACGATGTAATTGTACAGCTTCGTCATGCAGCGCGGCGATTTCCGGGTCTGATTTCAGATCTGTCAACGCGGCCTTCAGGTCGGGCAAATAGCGTTCAATCGAGGTGTCAGCATAAGCCGGATCATTGCGTTCACGCCAATAGGTGTCATCAAACGCCCGGTTTTCGCGGTTCACATCGCCTCGGTCGTTTTTGACCAGATAACTGTCAAGTGAGCGCAGTGCATAATGGTTCAGGGTTGCCAGATTGCGGGCTCCCTTGGCCGGAAATCGACGCATCCGGCGCGGGTTGCCTGCGATCAGAAACCTGTGGGGGACTGTTTGACCAGACCCGTCGGCCCATTGAGGGCGACGCTTTCGCGGCAATCCCGATTTAAAAAACGGCCGGTGTGCGCCGTAATACTGAACAGGAAAATCGTGCCGAACCAGGGATTTAACCTCTATCGCGCTCTCTCCGCACCACAGGTCTGGATTATGTGATCGACTGAATTGCCCGATGACCGGTTCATCAACGAACTCGTCCACATCATCATTGGCAAAGAACTGAAAATGGATTGAAATCGCCTGCACATCGCCGCAGGCCTCAATCAGTGCCGGGATGGTGTGATCGCCACAATGAATGTTCAAAAACTCATCAACATCCGCAATCCAGACCCAGTCTGCATCGGTCACCACGTCCTGTTTGCGCGCATCTTTCAGCGCCTCCATCTGGTAGTTGCGCCCTTCGGCCGGGTTTGGCAGATGTTGCACGATCCCGCGCGCCGCCAAAGCGTCCAGCAACCGATCTGTCGCATCGCTGCAATCGTTGGAATATATCAGGAAATCGGTGACACCAATCAGTTGGTTAAAGGCAATCCATTCAAGCAGAAACGGTCCCTCATTTTTGACGCAGGTGATGGCAGTTATCCGCATGTTACACCTATAATTGCATCTGAAATGCCGCTGCTCACGCCCATTTACCCGCCTTCTGGTTTCGCATTGTTGACGAATACCGCATTATTATTTCCCAATTCATGACATTTCACCGTGAAACCGTCAACAAACCAGCGGATTTTTCGATTATTTTGAGTCCAATACCCCACACCTGTCGCGTTAGTTGCGTTGCTGCGACCAGCGGCACGCTTGACGACGCTGTCATCTCGTGGCCTGTTCAGAGCCAAAGGGAGAGCAAATGACGATACCTGACTCTATCAGCGCTGTGCAGGATATGCTCACGGCACAGGGCTATGTCTGCGATCGGCCCCTGGCGACTGTGGTGTTTCTGGCACTGAAACTGGGACGCCCACTGTTTCTTGAGGGAGAGGCCGGAGTAGGCAAAACAGAAATCGCCAAGGCATTGGCCGCAGGTCTTGATCGTCGTTTGATCCGCTTGCAGTGTTATGAGGGCCTGGATATATCCAGTGCGGTCTATGAATGGAATTTTCCAGCGCAAATGGTGGCAATACGCACTGCCGAGGCCGCAGGAGCTGCAGACCGAAAAGACCTGCAAACCGAACTTTTCAGTGATGAATTCCTGATTGAACGCCCATTGCTTGAGGCAATGCGCCCGGATGAGAACGGCGCTCCGGTCTTGCTGATCGATGAACTGGACCGCACAGATGAGCCGTTCGAGGCCTTCCTGCTCGAAGCATTGTCGGATTTTCAGGTCACAATCCCCGAACTTGGCACCGTCACGGCACCCGAACCCCCCATCGTTATTCTAACGTCAAACCGCACCCGCGAAGTGCATGACGCTTTGAAACGCCGCTGCCTCTATCACTGGGTCGATTACCCGGATTTTGAGCGCGAAATGGAAATCCTTGCCGCCCGCGCGCCGGACGTTGCCGAAACCCTAAGCCGCGAAGTGGTTGCCTTTGTGCAGGCCCTGCGCCGTGAAGACCTGTTCAAAAAGCCTGGTGTCGCCGAAACCATTGACTGGGCCAAATGCCTGCTGGCGCTGGATGTGGTGACCCTGTCCCCACAGGTCATCGCCGACACGCTTGGCGCGATCCTCAAATATCAGGATGATATCGCCAAACTGCAAAACTCCGAGGCCAAGCGTATCCTTGACAAGGCCAACGCCAGTCTCGCGCCCGACCAGTGACACAATATGCCCCCCTCCAATTGCCGGAAAACCCCAGGCTTGCGCAAAACATAACCCATTTTGCCCGTGCTTTGCGCAAGGCCGGTCTGCCCATCGGCCCAGGGCGTGTCATTGATGCCATCAATGCCGTGGCCACCGTTGGTTTCAGCGAAAAGCCTGATTTCTACTGGACGCTACATGCCTGTTTCGTCAACCGCCCAGAGCACCGCGTCGTGTTTGCGCAGATTTTCCGACTTTACTGGCGCGACCCGCAATTTCTTGAACATATGATGTCGATGTTGCTGCCTGCTGTACATGGCGCGCAAGAAGACCGGGCGGCCCAGGCGGGTGAAAAGCGGGCTGCCGAGGCTTTGCTAGAAGGCGCACAACCCGAAACTCCGCAAAGTACTGAATCAGACGAAGGCACCGAGATCGAAATTGACATGTCGCTGACCATGTCATCAGAAGAGCGCCTGCGCACGCTTGATTTCGAGCAGATGAGTACCGACGAAGTTGCCCAGGCCAAACGGATGCTGGCGCGTCTGACATTGCCGGTGAAACCGATCCTGTCGCGCCGGGGCGAAGCCGCGCAAAACGGTAAACGCATCGATTGGCGGCGCACATTCCGTGCAACAATGCGCCGTGGCGGCGAAATGCATGATATTGCCCGACAAAAACCCAAACCGCGCTGGCCAAATCTGGTGGTTCTTTGCGATATTTCCGGCTCGATGAGCCAGTACAGCCGCATCATCCTGCATTTTCTCCATGCAGTATCGAACACCAAAGGTGTCGGCTGGGCCAAAGTGCACGCCTTTACCTTTGGCACCCAATTGACCAACATCACCCGCCACCTGGCGCAGCGCGATGTCGATGTCGCCCTTGCCGCGGCCGGTGCCGAGGCGCAGGATTGGGAAGGCGGTACTCGCATCGGGGACTGCTTGCACGCCTTTAACCGTGACTGGTCCCGTCGGGTTATGGGACACGGGGCGGTGGTGCTGCTTATCACGGACGGGTTGGAACGCGATGACCCTGATGATCTTGCGCGGGAAATGCAGCGCCTGCATTTGTCCGCCCGCCGACTGATCTGGCTCAACCCTTTACTGCGCTGGGACGGTTTTGCACCAAAAGCGCGTGGCATCAGTGCCATGCTCCCCCATGTCGACAGCTTTCGCGCCGGGCATTCTGTGGCTTCGTTGGAAGAGTTGGCAAAGGTAATCTCGCGTCCTGATGATGTCGGCGAAAAGGCAAGACTGTTGGGCAGCTTGTAAGTGGTGGTCACCTATCCGGCGGATAAACCCGTCCACGGGCCCGCGTAGGGTGGGTGTCGCAGGTCAAGGCAACACTTAGGGGCAGACAGTTCACGTGCTCTGAACCATACTGAACGACAGGAGGCCGCATTATGGACCGATTTGACAACATTCCAGAAACAGCCCTGAACTGGCACCAGTCAGGTGTTGGTGCCGTTCTGGCCACGGTGGTTGAAACATGGGGCAGCGCGCCGCGCCGGGTTGGTGCGCAATTGGCGATCAGCGGGCAGGGCCAGATTGAAGGCTCGGTTTCCGGCGGCTGTGTCGAAGGCGCGGTTATCGTTGAGGCGATAGAGGCGTTAGAGGATGGCAGTCAGCGCCTGCTGGAATTTGGTGTCAGCGACGACGATGCTTTTGCTGTCGGGCTGGCCTGTGGCGGCACGATCCGGGTTCTGGTTGAACCCGTTGGTGCGGTGATGCCCGAGGACATTTTGGTCGAACTGGTCGCGGCACGCGCCTCGCGGACCCCATTGGCCTACGAGGTTAATCTGGAACTGGGCGTGCGGCGCTTGCTTCATCATGAATATGCCGACCGGATGCGCATGGACCGGTCCGGCTTTGAGGCGGATGGCGAAACTTTTGTTGCGGTTCACAACCCGCCTTTGCGGTTGATTGTCGTGGGCGCCGTTCATATCGCGCAGGCTTTGGTGCCGATGGCGCGGATTGCCGGGTATGATCCGGTGCTTATTGATCCACGTGATGCCTTTGGCTCGGCAGAACGGTTTCCGGGCGAAACCATCGTTCAGGACTGGCCAGACGAGGCGGTGGCCGCACTTGGTCTGGATACGCGCACGGCATTGGTGCTGCTGACCCATGACCCGAAACTGGATGATCCGGCGCTGATGGCGGGTCTGAACGGGGATGTATTTTACATCGGTGCGCTGGGCTCCAAACGCACCCATGCCAAACGGGTTGAACGGCTGGAACAGGCTGGGTTCACCGCAGAACAGATTGGGCGTGTTCATGGCCCCATCGGGCTGGATATCGGGGCGGCGGGGCCGTCAGAGATTGCGGTGGCCGTGCTGGCGCAAATGACTGCGGTTCTGCGCGGGCGTGCTACGTGAAATTCGGCCCGGTTCCCCTCGACGACGCCATTGGCGCAATTCTTGCCCATTCCATACAGGTAAACGGCGCGCGATTGCGTAAGGGTCTGACATTGGACGCTGATCATATTCAGTCTCTGGCGGCAGCAGGCCTGAGCGAGGTCATCGTGGCCCGTATGGACCCCGAAGACCTGCACGAGAATGAGGC
>PIVL01000594.1 GCA_003354145.1 Paracoccaceae bacterium | reverse complement strand
GTTGTCGCGGTCATGCCGCCACAAAACGCATTGAATTCGTCGCGGGTCATTTGGCTGCCAAGCCGCGCCCCTTTAACAATGCCTCAACCCCCGGAAGCCGCCCGCGGAAAGTTGTATAAAGTTCTTCCGGGTCTTTTGAGCCACCAGCGGACAGAATGTTCTGTTCCAGTGATTTGGCTCGTTCAACGTCAAACGCGCCATCTGCCTCTTCAAACGACGCAAAGGCGTCGGCGTCCATCACCTCGGACCACATGTAGCTATAATAACCGCTGGAATAGCCATCGCCCGAAAACACATGCGCGAAATGCGGCGTTGCGTGTCGCATGGTGATCGCGTGTGGCATGCCCAGTTCGCCCAAAACCTGTGCCTGATACGCCATTGGATCAACAGGCGCGTCGCCTTCATGGAATGCCAAATCCACCAATGCCGAGGCGACATATTCTACCGTCTGGAACCCCATATCGAAATTGGCTGCCTTTAGCACCTTATCCAGCATCTCAGGCGGCATCGCCTCGCCGGTTTCTGCATGCGTGGCAAATTCGCGAAGTACTTCGGGCACATCCAGCCAGTGCTCATAAAGCTGGCTAGGCAATTCAACAAAATCACGCGCAACGGACGTGCCGGAAATGCTCTCATAGGTCACGTTTGACAGCATCTGGTGCAGCGCATGGCCAAATTCATGAAACAGCGTGCGCGCGTCATCATAAGACAACAGCGCCGGGTCGCCCTTAGCGAAATTGCAGACATTGATGACAATTGGGGCCTGAACAGTGGGAAATTTCGCCTGAGCCCGCATTGCGCTGCACCACGCCCCCGACCGTTTTGAGCCACGTGCGAAATAGTCGCCAATGAAGACGGCCACATGCTTGCCATTTCGCGTGACCTCCCATGCGCGGCAGTCGGCATGATAAAGCGGGATGTCCAAAGGCGAGAATTGCAGCCCAAACAGCCGCGTCGCACAGGAAAATGCTGCCTCGATCATCCGGTCCAGTTGCAGGTACGGTTTTAGCTCTGCCTCATCGAGATCATGTTCAGCATGACGACGTTTTTCCGCATAATACCGCCAATCCCAGGGCTCTAGCGGCCCATTCACCCCATCCTGCTGCATCATATCTGTCAGAAATTGCGCATCCGCATCAGCCTGTGTTTTAGCTGGTTCCCAAACCGCCATCAACAACTTGCGCACCGCCGCCGGAGCGTGCGCCATTTCGGTTTCCAGCTTGTAATCTGCGAATGAATCATACCCCAACAGTGCCGCCCGTTCTTGCCGCAGCTTCAATATTTCTGCTGCAATCGCCCGGTTGTCAGTCTCGCCCCCGTTGGCCCCTCGCGCGCCCCAGGCAATATAGGCCTGCTCGCGCAAATCACGGCGGGGCGAAAATTGCAGGAATGGTACAATGATCGACCGGGACAGTGTCACTACCGGACTGTTCAGGCCCTTTTCCTTACCTGCAGCCCGCGCCGCATCGATTGCAAATTCGGGCAGTCCTTCAAGATCATCCTCGGCCAATTCCATATGCCAATCACGCTCATCCGCCAGCAGGTTTTGGGTGAAATCTGT
>PIVL01000593.1 GCA_003354145.1 Paracoccaceae bacterium | reverse complement strand
CCAATCGTGGGCCAGGGCCACGTGCCCAGCTCGAAGGCGCCCGCTGCTGTCATCTCGTCACCGACCGCCGGCCAGGGCCACCATGAGAGTGGTGTGATGACCCCGGGGTGCGCTTCCCACATGGCGAGAGCGAGGTGCGGCGGCCTGCCGCGCGCCTGCGGATCTGCAGGCCGATCCCGCCGCCCGCGTCCCACGCGATGCGCGGGACGAGCGATAAGCGCCGCCCGGCCGTCGTCCGAGACGAGCGACCTCCGAGCCGGAACGGCCGCAAGCAGACGCGGACGCCGCGTGTCGCGCGGGAGCGTGGACGCAAGATGGACCGAGGCTGACGACGGCGACGCCGGCATGGCTCGTCTCTCTCTCTCGCGGGTCCACGCTCGCACGTCGGCGATGCTGGCGCAGCGCGCGGATGCGCGCGATCAATGCAACACGCTACCACGCGCCGGTGCTCGAAGCCGAGCACGCAGCACACACGCGCGATCGCTCACGCCACATCGACACGGCCACGTGTGCGCATGCGTGTCCGAACGATGCAGCGGTGGCTCGGACATGTCGTGCGTCCCGCTCACATGCGCCCTGCTTGTGCCGGTCTGTGGCGCTCGCTGCATGTGTGTCGCGATCCGCCATCTCACGGCCGCACGGCGCGGCCATGCGTCACGCCGTACCCGCTGCGTGGTGATGAGCAGACAGGAGGCAGACCCTTCGCAAATCACGATCGTCGTCCGGGACGAGCGATCTTAGTCACGTCGACGCTGTGGGCGGTCGCTACCGGATGCCGCCTCGTGCACGACGCCCATCACGCACCTCACGATACGACGGTGCGCGAGGTGCACTGCGTATCGGCCCGGCGCTCCGTGTTGCTCGGTCGCCACGCACGCACGCGCGTGCTCTGCATAGTGCGCACGCACACCCGTATCCGGTGCCTCGGAGCCGCTCCCCTACCCCGCCATGTCGTCTGGCCATGCGCGGGTTGTGCCAGACGCAGTGCCAGCTCGCGCACCGAGCGCGCGCGACCAGGCGCAGGTCTGCGTATGGCGCGTGAGGGCAATGGAGGCGCGCACGCACGCACGCACCGCGAGCCTTGCGCGTATACGCGCGGCAACTGTCATCGGCTGTCGTCCGGGAGTCTGCTGTCCACGCATCGCGTCGGCCCGCCCGTACCGATCGCCCGGCGAACGACCGGCGCATGCTCGCCGCTCACCTTGCCGCGCCGAGCTCATCGTCAGATCCGTAGGAGCTGCGCCCTCTCCGTGTCCGACGGCGCCACGCTCGGCCAGTGGTCGGTCTCTACCTCCATGTGCGGGAGAGCCGGCGACTGTCGCGCCATGCAGTTCAGCCACGCGCCCATCGTGTTCTGCACTTCCCAATCGGGCAGCAATGGCCCCGTGTAGCACACGCACCGCGCGTCGCCGCATAGGCGCCCTCGCCCTCGGCGGTCCAGCTGATCCTGTACGACCAGAACTGCGGCTGCCCCGAGCTGCTCCAGCACCCGCGCGATGCACACGGCACTCGCGAGCGAGCGATGCCGGCCACGCTGGCAGATGCACTGCACGATCACGACC
>PIVL01000592.1 GCA_003354145.1 Paracoccaceae bacterium | reverse complement strand
GTAGCCTACTATCAGGAGACCTATATCCCGCCGGAGGAGCGGGAACAGGAAGAAGCCCCTGTAGACATGCCGCAGGGGGCGATTGATGCCGCTACGGCCGCCGCAGGCCCTGCATCGGCGCAAATGGAAGCCGGCCTGAATCCGGATGCCGGCCCTGACATGTCAGATCTGGAGCTACCGCCGGAAGCCGGCGCGATGCCGCCTGGTCCTGAGATGGCTGCACAGGTTCCACAGGAGCTACCTCCGGAGCCCCTGCCGCCGGCAGATATGCCTATGCAACCCATGGGCCCGGAGTTAGCCGCGCCTGGTGTTCAGCCCCCTGCGGGAGAATTCCCGGGCCCTGGCTATGAAGGCCTGCCGCCTGGCGGGGAATTCCTGCAGCCGCCGCCGGCTCCCGAAGTACCGGCACCGCCGATTGAATACACAGAAGACGGGGAGCCAATCATACCTCTGCCGCCTGCCCCGCCTAATCTGACGTTGGGGCAGGAGGTTATAGCTTTTCTGGAAATGTTTGCCGGCATGGAAACCCTCGGGGTAGGAGATACTATCACCGTGGCTGGCGGAACGATTCTCCCGGAACAGCGGAAGGCTTTTGATGAAGCCATGGCTATCTATCCGAAGATGCCTGGTGGGAAGTTGATCAAGGTGAATTTTGGCACCGGGAAAAAGGTTCCTGATGAAACGGACAAAGCATTAACCGACATGGTTGATGCCCTGCGGGAAAAGAAAGACCGGACGCCGACCGAAGAAGCCTTTGTAAACAGGTTTTATAAATCGAATGATGCCAGGCAGACAAGAGAAGGAATTGACTCGCAAAAGCGTTGGGATGATTCGGAGCGCCCGAAAGACTATCCGAAACCGGGTTCCCGCGAATTCATGCTGGATGATCTCGAAGAAATATTTCCAGACCAGCGGGAATTTTTTGAAAGATTCGACGATGCCGGGCTAAAGGAAATGATTGATGAGTATATAGCGGGGCCGGGCAAGAAACCATCCCGCCGGACAGAAAAAGAACAGATGGATTTCAAGATCAACAGGATGAATCCTGGCCTTCGCAAATTGAAGGTTATGAGAAACAATGACCACAAGATAGACGAGAAAGAATTAAGATTGGCAGCAAAAACCTTCTACGATGAAATCCACGGAGACATCACGGCGCTAAGATCTCGCGGCAAGATGTCTAGCGAACAACAGGACAACATAAAGGAAGCTTTGGCTAACATGATGGCGGTGAAGGCAAAGCTTGAACTGACTCCCAACCAGATAAAAGCCCTGGATGCGTTCGACAGGAAATACAAGATTGATATCGAATCATCTATTCATCCAGATTCGGGCTGGCGCATGGAAGGCCGACTTGAAGGGATAGAAAAATTTATTGATGATTTGGCAGGAGAATAAACCCGCCCCCATAAGGGGCTAACTCACGAAGGGGTAGCAATGAGTAGAAGAAATATAGCCAGGCTTTTCAAGCTGAACACCGCAGCCAGTCTTGCGGCAGCATTCCAGACTGAGCCGTTCACAAACAATAATGTTGATACCGTTGGTTTCATGATTGACGCCAA
>PIVL01000591.1 GCA_003354145.1 Paracoccaceae bacterium | reverse complement strand
CTGGATATTCTGCCGCGACAGGGAGACCGGCAGCCCTGGGTGATGACACAGGACTATTATTCTGATCGTGAAACGCTGCCCAACGCGGACCTGGGTGATGGCACGTTGGTGTTTCGGTAGCGCAGATATTTTTGTGCGATCACGTTTATCATTCCCTCACACAGCCGCGTGACGGTGGCCAGGCAGGATGTTTTAGCCCACCATGGACTGCCCCAATCAGCGCGCGTCAAGCCACAGGTCATAAACCAGTTTCGCTGCTGCGACGTCCATGATTGCCATGCCAATTGAATCAAACACTATGGTTGCCCCATCCGGCACTGATTTCGCGCCGGTGAATATCTCTCCAGCCTCTGCAAAGATGTCCGATCCGTAAGCGCGGATATTGCCGCTTTGATCATGCGCGGCTTCGGTGGATTCAACGATCACCGTGTTGGCCATAGCCGCCCTGTCCAATTCGCATCCTTCAGGTCTGTTCCACCCCACTGCAGTGACAAATGCCCCCGGTTTCAACCAGTCACCGCAAAGGATTGGGGCAATGGCAGCCGTGGTACAGGCGATGATATCAGCGCCGCGCACCGCCTGTTGCGCATCCGCGACAAAGGTTGCGCCAACCTCGTCCGCGGCGGCCTGTCCCTTTACGCTGTCGCGTGCCCAAAGGCGTAGTTCCTGCCAGTCGCGCACGTTTGCCAAAGCTGCGACATGGGCTTTGGCCTGCACACCGGCACCCATGATTGTCACCACATTCGGTGTTGCCGGAGCCAGCTTGCGCGCAACGGCCGCAGACCCGGCAGCCGTTCGCATTTCGCTGATCAACCGCCCATCCATCAATGCAAGCGGTGCCCCGTTGGACTTGTCAAAGACCATGATAACACCTTGATGGGGCGGCAGATCGGTCCCGGCGTTGCTGTGATACAGGGTCACCAGTTTGCCTGCCATCGCCTCACCAATGGCAGGCATCGCCGCGATAATGGCGTCTTCGCCCGGAACCGGGATGATCTGGCGGACGGGCTGTGCGACATTGCCTGCCGAAAACTCGATAAGTGACTGTTCTATTGCCTCAATCAAGGGTGGCCATGTTAGCAGTTTTTCAACCTGTTCCTCGCCGATGATTGGCAGGTCTTCAAGGTTCTGGACCGGCATAAGGCAATCCTTTCGGGGCTTGAATATTTCTTGTCTGCAAGGTGTTGCAGCATAATGTTGTTGACATAATCGGGCAGGGCGATGGCGGTGTTCAGATCAGTATCCCGAATGCCAATGAAATGCCGGGTTGTCAGATGCGCCCGAATTGCAAGAACTGACAGAGGATGCCAGAGCACGGTGTGGAGAACAACACGTAATGCGGGTGATATCGTTTGGAACTCTTGTCATTGGTTGTGGTTCTCGTGCAGGGTAGTCGGACAATCAATCTGGGAAAATTCTTATGCTTCGAACTTTGATCACGACCGTTTTCATGCTTACGCTTGGCACAATGGTGTTTGCCCAAAGTAACGAAGAGTTTATTAAGGCCTTTAATAAAGCTGGCGAAACAGCTGATCTTGTCGCCATGCGCAAAGTAGCGATTCGATTTGCC
>PIVL01000275.1 GCA_003354145.1 Paracoccaceae bacterium | reverse complement strand
TGGTGATATCGGTATTTTGCGTTTCCACGATGGCACCCCCTTTGGCGCTGGATCAAGATTCCGCTGTGATGTGATTTTGCAGTTTGCCAACGACGCCGATTTCAACCTCGACAAAATCGCCTGGGAACATGAAAACCTGGGGGTCGCGTTTGCTACCGACGCCGCCAGGTGTGCCGGTTACGATCACGTCACCTGCTGAAAGCGGGGTAAAGTGCGAACAATAGCTGATCAGGGTTTCGATCGGAAACAGCAGATCCGCCAGCGTTGCATCCTGCATTATTTTACCGTTCAGGCGGGTCTGAATCGGAAGTTCGCGGTAGTCTCCAACCTCGTCCGGTGTGACCAGGTAAGGTCCGAATGCACCCGTTCCGGGGAAGGTCTTACCCGGAAGAAATTGGGACGTATGCGCCTGCCAATCGCGGATCGACCCCTCATTATAGCAAGAATACCCTGCGATATGTTCCATGGCGTCTTCTTCGGTGATCTTGTACCCGCCTTTACCGATGATCACGGCCAACTCGCCCTCATAGTCGAAGCGGTCAGAAACAACAGGTTTGATCATGTCTTGCCGGTGCGCCACCTGACTATCCGCGTAACGGGCGAAAACGGTGGGGTGATCCACGTCCGGACGATTGGCTTCTTGCTTGTGCTTGAGATAGTTCAGACCGATGCAAAGGATTTTTGCCGGGTCGGGGATGGTCGGCAGCATGGTAACGCTGGCCATCGAGAACTCGGCCTTGCGCCCTTTGGTATATTCGGCCGCTGCACCCAGCAGATCAGCCGCGATCGCTTGTTTTAGCGTAGTTATTGCCGGGTCCAATCGACCGGTCAGCTCGACTATGCCACCATCGACGGCTGCGCCAAAGCCGGTTTGGCCGTTTTTAGAAAATGAGATAAGTTTCATCGTTCGCTTTCTTTCATTCCTCGAAAGCCCTGCAAAGGCGAGGGCAGGTTTGAGTTTTCGTAATCTGGCGGATCAAGTACGGATGATGCCCTTACCCCAGAGGTTCAGAGTCTTTTCGGCCTGTGGCCAAACGCCGGCGTCCCGATCATGAATAACTTCAAGCTCTGCTGAAATTTCGATCTTGTTCCCGTCAGGGTCATTGATGAAAGCGAACAGGTTGTTGCCTGGCCCGTGGCGCCCCGGTCCCCAGACGATTTTGATGTCATTCGACGCCCAGTGGTCACAGAAATCACGGATATGGGTCCATTGACCGACCTCATAGCTGTGGTGGTCAATGCCCTGAACGCTGGTCTGAAAGCAAGCAAGAGTGTGATGTTCGTGGTTAGAGGTCGAAAAGAAAGTTTTCATTTCGTCCCCTTCATCCATGACTGTGTCGGTTAGCTGAAAGCCCAGTTTGCCGGTATAAAATTCCATCATTGCCCGAACATCGGTTGAGGCCAGAGTCAGATGCTGAACTGGGCCATGGCGCCCCTTCGAATGGCCCTTGTCTGGTTTGGCCAGACCAAAACAGATCAGATTTCCGTCCGGATCACGCAGCGCAAAAGCACCTGTTTCAAAATATGGTGACGGGCTGTCCAACACTTCAACGCCCTGTGCCTCAACATGAGCTTTGAGACCCGCAAGGCTGTCAGAGTCCTTCACCGCAAATCCCGCAAACCTTAAAGTTTTGTCCTTCCCCTTCACTGCAAGGATGTGGCGGCGAGGTCCTTCAGCGCGCCATTCGGTGTCGGAAACCTGCTCTGCATCCATGTCCATAGCGACCGCATAGAATTTGGCGAGCCGCTCGGGGTTGCTGCTTTCGATGGCAAGATGGTGAAGATAGGCGCGTGCCTGCACAGCTGTTAGTGTCATCTTGTCTCCTTTGAGATTCAGAGCTGCATGAATTATCGTTTTTTAATAAAAAATGCATTTTAGCGATAGTGTAAATAGTAGAAATCGAGAAATTGGTGCATCTTTGCGATTGTTATATGAAAAGTTGGCTCAAGTGACTAAATCCTGGGGGTGCATCACAGACAGCAGGTTTTTTGGGGCGACTGCCGTAGTTGGCGCCATCGTGGTAAAAAGTGAGAATCATTGTTGACTAAGGACTTCAAATTTTTCACATTTTAATAAATGAAACCCGTGGTGGTCTGCTTGCGGTGATATTCAATCTGACCAGATTTTGTAGAGAAGGCAGATTCTGGAAAGCGAGGGCCATATGGCACATACGCTCTGCCAGGAATTCCAAACATCTTGTCCCGGCAACGGGGTGGCGAGCAAATGAAAGACAAATGAAACCATGCCTGGACTAAGCCGCTTTCTGTCAGTTCTTAGATGTTTTAACGAGGGCAAACCCAACTGGACCGTTGCCGAAATGGCCAAACAACTGGCGGTTCCAGGCAGTACTGTCTATCGCACGGTTCGTGAACTGGTTTCTCACGGATTTCTCGAGCCCGCGAGCGAAGCACACTACCGTTTGGGGTCGGCCTTTATCGAATTTGACAGGATGGTGCGCCGAACGGATCCGTTGGGACAGATCGGAACACAGTTTCTTCGCAATCTTCTGGCCGAAATCAAATTGCCCTGTGTGGTGCTGTTGGCACGACTGTACGATGATCGCGTAATCTGCGCGGTTGACGAGCGTGACGACATAACGGACGTTCCAACCAGTTTCGAACGCGGCCGTCCAATGCCTTTAACAAAGGGGTCGACGTCGAAAGTTATTCTTGCCCAACTTCCCAGCCGCAAGCTCAAGAAACTTTTACCCGAAGACACCAGCGAACAAGACGTGGCTCAGTTGAAAGAGGAACTTGCTGGCATTCGAAGGCGTGGATACTGCATTACACGTGGCGAAGTGGATGACGGACTTGTCGGCATTTCGGTTCCGATCAACTGCCCCGAGCTTGCCATTTCCGCATGTGTCAGCGTGGTCACGCAACAGGCCGATATGGACCCGGATTCCGAGCGGCGCGCGATCCTTATTCTTGTATCGGCGGGTGATATGCTTACTCAGGACCTGCTGAAAATTAGTCGAGCGAACTCGACCAGCAGTTAGAGCAGACAAGAGCTGACTATCATGTTGACCGTAAAGAGCGCGACACTTCAATTGCAGCGCGGGCTGGGCCAACGCTGACAAGTGGTGCGGTCTTTGGTTTCGATATAGGTCGGACCTATAGTCTAAGCAGGAACAGCGTAATGCTCGGAAAGGCAAAGAGAATGCCGACCCGAACAAAGTCGCTTAGCAAGAAGGGTATAACGCCCTTGAACGTGTCTGCGATTTTCACGTCACCTGCCATCTTGTTGATGATGAATACGTTCAAGCCAACAGGTGGTGTGATCAGCCCGATTTCGACCACCATCAGCGTCAGGATACCGAACCAGATTGCAGCTTCTTCTTGCGTAATACCAAAGTCCATGCCTGAGATCATCGGGAAAAACACTGGTATGGTCAGCAGGATCATTGCCATGCTGTCCATCAGGCAACCAAGAAAAACATAGATAACCAGAATGCAGGCCACCACGACCATGGGGGAAAAATTGGCTGCTGCGACATACTCTGCCAGCTCAAAGGGCAATCGGGTCAGCGCTATGAACGCATTGAAGAATTCCGCGCCCAACAGAACCAGGAAAATCATCCCGGTGGTGACAGCCGTGTTTTGTATTACTTCTATCAATGCCGACCAGCCGAAGTTGCGGCTGGAAGCCGCGACCAGGCCGGTGCCCGTTGCCCCCACAGCTGCGCCCTCGGTCGGAGTAAAAATACCGCCGTAGATGCCGCCCAGCATGACAATAAAGATCAGCAGGATGTGCCAGATGCTGCCAAACAATTTCAGCCGCTCGATCATTGGCACGCGCTCTGCAGCACGTCCAGCACCCGGTACGATGCGGGCAAAGATGGCAATCACCAGCATATAGCCAATTGCAGCCAGAATGCCCGGAATCATCGCAGCAAGGAACATTTTGGCAATGTTCTGCTCGGTCAGAATCGAGTAAATGATCAGGATCACCGAAGGAGGGATCAGGATACCAAGCGTACCTCCTGCCGCCAATGCGCCGGTGCTAAGCGAACCAGAGTAACCCAGGCGTCGCAGTTCTGGCAGAGCAACCTTGCCCATAGTCGCGGCTGTCGCCAGAGAAGAGCCGCAGATCGCGCCGAACCCGGCACAGGCGCCGACAGCCGCCATTGCCACGCCGCCTTTGCGGTGGCCCAGACAGGCGCTGACAAATCCGAAGAGAGAGCCGCTCATTCCCGCACGCGATGCAAAATTACCCATGAGCAGGAACAGCGGAATAACTGATAATTCATAGCTGGAGAACAGGTAAAATGCGCTGGTTTTGGCTTGGCTCATGATCGGCAGCCAACCGGAAACATAGGCCGTACCACCAGCCCCGACGAGCAGCATTCCAAGCCCGATCGGCACACGGAACGCAAGCATTACAAACAGAATTGGAAAGGCAACAATGCCCAGTGTCAGACGGTCCAAAACTTATGCTCTCCCCAAGACCTTTAATGTCTTGACGACAAAAGTGTAAAAGCAGGTTACCGCCAAAATGCCGAAGGACACAACGACAGGCACAAAGGCAATCCAAACCGGGAATTGCAGCAACATTGTTGTTTCCTCGTATTTCAACATATCCTCTACGCCATAGATCATGCGCCAGAAGATGAATGCAGCGACACATCCGAACACCAGGGAACTGAAGGCATCCAGAGCCAAATTGGTTTGCACGCGGAAATTTTGGGTGACAAAATCGACGATGACGTTGCCAGACCGCAGATGACACAGAGGAAAGAATGACGCGACCGCCGCCGCGCAGCCGACTTCGACCAGCTCGAAATCTCCAAGCAGCGGACTGCCAAAGAAATAGCGCCCGATGATTGAAATGAAATTCAAAGCAACTACGGCGATCAGAACAAGCCCGCCTGCTATTGCAAGAGCAATGGCAAGCTTTTCAAGAAAACGCCCGAACTTATCGTTCGGGCGCTCGAAAGTTTCCACAAAATCAGACAATTTACATCTGAGCTTCGTATTTTGCGATCAGGTCGCGTGCTTCCTGTACTAATGCGGCGCCGTCCAAACCTTTTTCGTTGGCCTGCTCGATCCACTGCTGAACGACTTTTTCGCCTGCTACTTTCATTTCATCCAGCGCGGCCCCGTCCATTTCGTAGAACTCGCCACCGGCATCTTCTGCC
Organism: Paracoccaceae bacterium; assembly: GCA_003354145.1. Lineage (GTDB taxonomy): Bacteria > Pseudomonadota > Alphaproteobacteria > Rhodobacterales > Rhodobacteraceae > NORP181. Next base: position 1,248 of record PIVL01000275.1, on the reverse strand, counting down.
AGTTTGCGAGCCGGAGCTTCGAACGCATCCCACGACTGGCCTGCAAATTTGGCAAGCTCCATGCCCGCGTTCGCGTCGATGACAGCTTTCTGTTCGTCTGTCATGTTTTCATAGGCATCCTTGTTCATGATAAACAGGAACACCGCAGTATAAAACCCACGGTCCCCTGCCACTGAGGTGTGCATCTTGGTTAATTCGTGGAGCTTGAACGAAGGCATGATTTCCCACGGCACAACCATGCCGTCGATCACTCCTTTGGACAGTGACGGAGCCACCGCAGGAACAGGCATTCCAACAGGGGTCGCACCCAATTCACCCAGCATGCCTGTGATTACACGGGTCGGGCCACGCATTTTCAGGCCCTCCAGGTCCGATATCGATTTGACCAGAGTTTCCTTTGTGTGGATCTTACCTGGCGCATGGACGTGAACGGCCAGAACTTTGTAATCGGTCAGTTGGTCGGCAGCGGTCGTTTGAGCGAACTCCATTACAGCTTGTGACGTTGCCTCAGCCGAGGCGGCCATGAATGGCAACTCGAAAACCTCAAGCTTGGAAAAGCGGCCCGGTGAATAGCCAGCAACAGTCCAAGTTACATCTACAACGCCTTCGCGGACCTGATCGACCAGCTGAGGCGGTTTACCGCCAAGCTGCATCGTGCCGTACATTTCAACGGTAATCTCGCCGTTGGACTGTTCATGGACGCGGTCAGCCCAGACCTGTGCAAACTTGGCGTTCTGGTTTGCTGGCAATGGCGCAAAGTTGTGGTATTTCAATGTGACAGGCTCTGCCATAGCCGCAGCGCCCATCCCCGTAGCTAGCGCTGTCGCGATCACAAACTTGGTGAAGTCTTTCATAGGAACCCCTCCCTTTCTGGTATCCTCGATGGTTATTCGTAAATGAAACTTCTTTCCCGCGAGAATTTCAACTACTTTGATGCATTTTACATGAATATTTTTGCCTATTTTCTCATTTTGCTGCAAATTGGTACTCTCTAGTCTTGCGATTTCTTGATATTTGAAAGAACATCTGTTCACTCGACTTGGGGCGATCAACCCCGACTGCGGCGGAAGAAAGAGGGAGAGACAAAGTGGCGATTTGTGCATTGGGGTATCTGGGCGTTCGCTCTGACAGTCTTGGTGAATGGTCCGACTTCGCGTGCAAACTCCTTGGAATGCAACAGGTTGACCGTGGCGGGCGCAACCTGAGCTTTCGTATGGACGACCGCAAACAACGGCTTGTCGTAGCCGA
>PIVL01000274.1 GCA_003354145.1 Paracoccaceae bacterium | reverse complement strand
GTCAAAGAAATGCTGAACATGCCGTCCGAGGCGCTGTCACCCAGCCAGCGGGCTATTATCAGTGAGGCAATGGGTGAATGGCGTGCGTCGTTGCTAAACAAACTGGATTTCCCGGAAACGCATCTGATCATGGGCGGCATGGCCCTGACGATGCGCAACTTTGAGGCCGCAAAAGGCGCGTTTGGCCAAGTGGTCAAGATGGACCCGCAACGTGTTGATGCCTGGAGCATTCTGGTTCGCCTAACCAGCGCGCTGGAAGGACCAGACGCCGCGCGCCGGGTGTTGCAGCAGGCCTTGGCCCGCGTTCCGGGCGATCCGGTGTTGATGGACCTGCAGTTGTCTTTGGGACCATAGATGTTGAGCGTCAGATGACTTTGACCTTCACGTCATAAACTGACCCAGTCTTGAAAATCACCGAAATCGGCCGTTCATAAGACGTGCAGCGAAGGTCGAGAATGAGCCCATAATTACCCAATGCAATGCTTCGAACGAATGGCGGATTTTTTTCTTCGGCCATCCGCTTCTAAGACCGGATGGTACGACAAGCGATGGCGGTCGTTTGGGCGACCTGTGGCTAGGTTTACGACACAAATACCTGTTTATTTTTAAGCCGTGCCATTTCGTTGATCTCGTCGCGGAGTGTTGTTGCAGTGCTTCTCGCTCTCAGAGCGAAATCCTCTCCTGAGCCAGCATAATTTATAGCTCTGGAAGAGTTGATCAAAATACCGCCGCCAGCGGCCGCTGCGATGATCCGACCCAATGAGCCGCCTTGCGCTCCGACACCTGGGATGAGCAGCGGCATCTGGCCGACAATCTCACGAACGGCCAATGCCTCTTCGGGCATTGTTGCCCCAACAACCAGCCCAATATTGCCAAATCCGTTCCAGTCTGTACTTGCCAGTTCCGCGACATGCTCATAGAGCCTTTTTCCGTTCTGCAACTGACAGTCCTGCAATTGTGGAGCCGAGCTGTTTGAGGTTTTACAAAGAACGAAGACACCTTTGTCTGCATGTTGTGTAAACGGTGCTATGCCATCAATCCCCAGATAAGGGTTGGCTGTCACGGCATCCGCTTTGTAAACTTCGAAGGCCTCGACCGCGTATCGTTCGGTTGTTGATTCGATGTCACCGCGTTTGGCATCAAGAATAACAGGTATCTCAGTTGTGCTGTGGATGTAGTCAATCAGTGACTTTAGGACGTCGCACGCATCCTCGGCAGCGAAGTAGGCGATCTGAGGTTTATACGAACTAGCCAAATCCTTTGTAACATCAACAATCGCGGTACAAAACTCGAAGAGTGCGTTTTCGTTTTCCTGAATGTGCTGCGGTATCTGAGAACGCCGAGGGTCCAACCCAATACATAAGTGTGAATTGTTCTTTTCTTCAGCGGCTGCAACCATCTCGAAAAATTTCATCGCATCGGTCCTTGGTACGAGTATCTTTGTGACTTGAAATTGCATTTTGCAAAACAGTGAGTTCATTCAACGATATAGACGGCTATGTCCGTGTTGGAAAGGCCTTGAGCGTGGAAGCTGCCAATGGGATAGGTTTTCCAGATGTCCGCTCCGTCCGCGTTGGGGGCATTGGAGTGGCGACTTTGAAAGTCCGCTCTGGGTCGGAATTGCATGATGCGATAGGCCCATTCCGTCAAGTTTTCGGAGACGGGCGAGCCAAATATTCGCGACATTCCATAACAAGCCGGGCAGGGGATTGGTACTCCCCCGATTTTGTCGGTTTTTAGCCTTATTTGCTCCTAAATCGTTCCCGATATTAGAGGCAGACCATTTGTTCCCTATGACAGGTTGCCACTATGTCTTTGATCGCAATCCGACACGCGCAGTTATTTGAATTGCTGCGGCAACAAAATGTAAGCGATCTGGCGCAGGCCCGGTCGCGGGCTCCGGTTATTTTAAGCCAGTTGGAACTTGCCGGGTTGCAGGCAATTGCTACTAAATCCTGGAATAAACCCTGACTTGGCCTCGTTAACCGCGAAACCCGGTAGCGACCACAAACTTTTCTGAACTATCCGAGCGCGACGCTGGCGGTTTGACATTGGCCACTTTGGTGAACTTCTGTTTCAGTAGCTTTTGCAATTCGCCCTCTGCACCACCGGCCAGCACTTTGGCCACAAACGTACCGTTCACTTCGAGTACATCAAAGGCGAAATAGGCTGCTGCCTCGCAGAGCGCGATGATGCGCAGGTGGTCTGTCTGTTTGTGCCCCGAGGCCGAGGCCGCCATATCAGATATCACAACGTCGGCTTTGCTGTTCAGCCATTCCTTGACCTTCAAATCGGCATCGTCTTCCATGAAATCCAGCACATGGATTTCCGCGCCCGGCACCGGATCGACCTCTTGCAAATCAATCCCAAGAACCCGGCCCTGTGCCTTGTCGCGTCGTTCGCCCAGTGCATTCACCCGCTTTACGGCCACCTGCAACCAACCCCCCGGTGCACAGCCAAGGTCAACAACCCGCGCACCCGGCACCAAAAACCGATACTTTTCGTCCAGTTCCAGTATTTTGTAGGCCGCACGCCCACGATAGCCTTCGTTCATGGCGCGTTTGACGTAAGGGTCGTTCAACTGGCGCTGCAACCAAAGCGTCGAGCTAAGTTTACGGCCACGCGCGGTTTTTACCTGAGTTTTCAGGTCACGTTGGCCGCGCCCGGATATGTTTTTTCCAGTGGGTGTTTTTGCCATCAGTATGGTCCGTCTTCTAATACGCCATCGGCGCTCATCTGGGCATATAGCAGACCTTCGCGCAGACCGCGATCTGCAACAGAAAGCCTGTCAGTCGGCCAACAGCGCATCAATGCCTGCAAAATTGCAGAGCCTGACATGATCAAAGCCTGCCGGTCATCGCCAATCCGCGGATCGCGCCGTCGGCCTGCGGGGCCAAGCGACAGATAGTTGTGAATGACCTTGTCAATCTGATCCGATGTCATACGCAGCCCGTCAACTTTGGTTCGATCATAGCGTCTTAGTCCCAGATGACTGGCCGCCACAGTAGTGACCGTGCCCGAGGTTCCAACGATCTGGAACCCTTCGCGCGGTTGTTCGTCTTTGTAGGGCGCGAAATCAACCAGGTTTTCCTCAAAAAACCAGCTCATCAGAGCGAATCTTGCGGAATCATCCATTACATCGCTGAATTGATCCCGTAGTGTCGCCACCCCCAGCGGCACCGATATCCAATCGACCACCTTGGCAGCGGGAAACGGGCTCTCTGGTGGATGAAACCCGGCATGCAGCCGCATGATGGCGCGCGGACGATCCCGGTGTGGCACCGAGGAAATGTCGATCCAGACCAATTCGGTCGATCCGCCACCAATATCCACCACCAGCAATTGTTCGGTCTTGGTGCTCACCAAAGGTGCGCAGGAAATAACAGCCAGCCGCGCTTCTTCTTCGGCCTCGATGATGTCCAGTCTCAACCCGGTATCACGTTTGACCTGACGGATGAAATCACCCGCATTGACCGCCCGGCGACAGGCCTCGGTTGCGATCAGGCGCATCCGGGTGACCTTGTTATGCTTCAGCTTTTGCTGGCAAATTCGCAGTGCCTGGACGGTACGCGCCATGGACGAGCGCGACAAACGCCCGGTGCGTTCCAGACCCGAGCCAAGCTGAACGGATTTGGAAAAGCTATCAACCACATGAAACCCACTGCCCTTGGGTTGGGCAATCAGCATGCGACAACTGTTCGTTCCCAAATCCAGCGCTGCATAAAGCTGTGCCGGATCGGGTATTTTCGGCGCGGGGCTTTCGACCGCTTTCGGGAATGCGCCCGCACCTTTGCGACGTCTGGACGCCATTACTCACGCCCTCCGATTTCGAGTTGTGACAACGATAGGCCGCCAGCGTCGTTCCCGCAAGATGCTATGGTATATGCAAGGCAAACTGGCGCGTTGGACAATTTGACGAAAATTATAGCATCATTGCACCGCAGGCCGCAAAGGCGACGGAAACAGGCTTGGGCGGTGGAAAAGTCGCTGCAAACCTGCCACTTGTCGAAAATCGACCCGAATGTCTCCTCAGGGCAGCTTAGAACCGGGTCAACAGACAGGATGGGAATCAGCGACATGCCAGACGTAACGATTGTATATTGGCGCGATATTCCGGCGCAGGTGATCGTCGGACGCGGCCGCAAGGGTGCGAAAAAACCGCTTCACGAGCGGTTTGAGCAGGCCATTGACCGGGCCGCCATGAAGGGTGACGCCAAAGATACTGACGCTTATCTGGCGGCATGGCGCAAAGGTGATCCGTATACTGTCGACGGGGACGCGGCCGATATCGTGGCTGCCGAAGCGAGCCGACTTGAGGCTGAATACGACCAGGACCGGATTTTGGGTCTTATTAACAACAGCGGTTGGGCTTGACCCGCCGTATGCTCTGGGAGGCTGTAATGGCTTTATTGAATTTCAAAAGGGATAATATTGCGGACGTTACACCCGTCTCGCCTGAGGTTGAATCCTTTCTGAATGACTATTCGATCGAAATCATGCCGCGCACCGCGCAAAAGATCGACGATTTTCGTGATTTGCTGCCCAAAGGCACGCGCGTCTATATCGCCCATATCGAAGGCACTCCGATCGAGGAAATGGTCAGCACCGCCAGGCGCGTTGCCGACGAAGGGTATCCTGTGATGCCGCACTTCCCGGCTCGTATTATCAAGGACAAGGCAACTTTGGCCGACTGGATTGCCCGCTATCAGGGCGAAGCTGGTGTCGATCAGGCGCTGCTGTTGGCTGGTGGGGTTGCGACACCCTACGGTGAATACGACAGCTCAATGCAGTTGCTTGATTCAGGTCTGTTTGGCGATGCCGGGTTCAAGCGCCTGCATGTGGCTGGTCATCCCGAAGGCAACCGTGACATCGACACCGATGGCAGCATGAAGATCGTTGATCAAGCACTTCAATGGAAACAGAAGTTTTATGAATCTTCGGATGCAAAGATGGCCTTGGCAACCCAGTTCGCCTTTGAGGCCAGACCGATTATTGATTGGGCTGACAGCATCAAAGCCGCTGGCATTGATATTCCGATTCACATTGGGATTGCAGGCCCGGCCAAGTTGCAGACATTGATCAAATTCGCCATCGCCTGTGGTGTTGGCCCGTCTTTGAAGGTTTTGCAAAAGCGCGCCAAGGATGTGACGAAATTGCTGTTGCCCTTTACCCCGAATGAAGTGATATCTGAGTTGGCCGCACATAAGGCTGCGAACCCTGACTTTAACGTCACAAATGTTCATTTCTTCCCGCTTGGCGGCATCAAGACCAATGCCAAATGGGTTACAGATAACGGTGGCCAGTCTGGTCGCCCTGCCAACGCTACTTGAAAGGCTGCGCATGACACGCACTATTGTTGAAAGCAAAACCAAAACCGCCATCATCGGTTTTGACCAACCGTTTTGCGTGATTGGCGAACGGATCAACCCCACTGGTCGCAAGAAACTTGCCGCCGAGCTTGAGGCCGGGGATTTCTCGACCATTGAGCGCGACGCAATAGCGCAAGTTGCTGCGGGTGCTTCGATTTTGGATATCAACGCGGGCGTTGTTTATAACTCCAACCCAAATCCAAACGAGACCGAGCCACCGTTGATGGTGAAAATTCTCAAGCTGGTTCAGGGCCTTGTGGACGTTCCTTTATGTATTGACAGTTCGGTTCCTGCCGCGCTTGAGGCAGGGCTTGCCGCTTGCGAAGGCCGCCCGTTGCTGAACTCGGTTACTGGAGAAGAAGACCGGATGGAGCTGATTCTGCCGCTGGTGAAAAAGTACAACGTACCGGTGGTGGCTATTTCCAACGATGATACTGGTATTTCCGAGGACCCGGATGTGCGGTTCCTGGTGGCCAAAAAGATTGTAGAGCGGGCGGCCGATTTTGGTATCCCGGCGCATGACATCGTCGTGGACCCGCTGGTTATGCCAATTGGCGCGATGGGCACGGCAGGATTGCAGGTGTTTACCTTGGTGCGACGTCTACGCGACGAACTGGGTGTGAACACGACATGCGGCGCCTCTAACATCTCGTTCGGTTTGCCAAACCGACATGGTATCAACAATGCGTTCCTGCCAATGGCGATGGGGGCAGGGATGACCAGTGCCATCATGAACCCGGTGGCCCTGCCGGTGTCGCAAGCCAAGATTGCCGAGAAAAAGGCATTGGTACAGGCAGCAGGAATCGCTTTGCCCGACGATATGGATGATGAGACGTTTGTGACGATGTTTGGCATGGGGTCGACAAAGCCCCGCGCCAGCAACGAAATTCAGGCGATCCGGGCGGCGAATTTTCTGACGGACAATGACGCTCACGGTAAAAACTGGATTTTACACAATAAGGCTCCTGCCGCTGAGGGTGAAGGCGGCCGCCGACGTTCCAGCAGCCGCCGCCGCCGGGCCTGATT
>PIVL01000016.1 GCA_003354145.1 Paracoccaceae bacterium | reverse complement strand
ACGCCAATTTCGACCCCCGCATGGATCGGCAGCACCAGATCACTGTCCCGCGCGATCGAGCTTTCGGTGACGTTGACCACAGAAACGATCTTATCCGCCTTGCCTGCCGAATAGTGCAGTGCAGCCAGTGTATCTGCGGTTTCGCCCGATTGGCTGACAAACAGGGCCACGGTCCCGTCAGTTACAGGTGGCTCGCGATAGCGGTATTCCGAGGCTATATCGACCTCGACCGGCAGGTTTGCCAGCTGCTCAAACCAATATTTCGCAGTGAGGCAGGCATAATAGGCGGTACCGCATGCCACCATGCTAAGCCGCTCAACCTTGGAAAAATCAAGCCCTTCGCCGGGTAATACAACCTCATTTCCACCCGCCGGTAGATAGTGGCCGATGGCTTCGCCAATAACACCGGGTTGCTCGGCAATTTCTTTGGCCATGAAATGTTTGTGCCCGGCTTTGTCTATGCGGGCCGTGCCGATCTGAACAGAAGTAATTGCCCGATTGGCCAATTCACCGCTTGCATCGCGAATTTCAAGACTGTTGCGGGTGACAACCACACGGTCGCCTTCTTCAAGATAGGTGATCTGCTCGGTCATACCGGAAAGCGCAATCGCATCGCTGCCAACAAACATTTCTCCATCCCCATGTCCAATGGCCAGGGGTGATCCTTTGCGTGCCGCAACAATCAGGTCGCTTTCACCATCAAACAGAAAGGCCAGCGCAAAGGCGCCTTCAAGTTGGTCCAGTGTTTTATTGGCGGCCTCAACAGCGTTTGCTCCTTGCTGCATATGGTGTTCGGTCAGCAGGGCCACGGTTTCAGTGTCGGTTTCAGTGATAAAGCTGACCCCGTGTTTGGCCAGTTCTGCACGCAATTCGCGGTAATTTTCGATAATGCCGTTGTGCACCACCGCAACCGAACCGGCACGATGTGGATGCGCATTGCTGATCGTAGGAGCACCATGAGTAGCCCAACGGGTATGACCAATGCCTGCTTTGCCAGCCAATGGCTGATGCACCAGCAAATCGCTTAGATTAACCAGTTTGCCAACAGCGCGACGACGGTCCAGCGCGCCTTCGTTGATAGTGGCAATACCAGCGCTGTCATAGCCGCGATATTCAAGCCGTTTCAGCGCCTCAACAAGGATCGGAGCAACTTCATGGTTTCCAAGTACACCAATGATTCCACACATTAATTTTGACCTTTGTCTTGTTTTGATTTCTTCAGTCGCAGCACTTTGAAAAGCTTTCGGGCCCAGCCTGGTTTGATTTCCATCGGGGCGCGCGAAATTCCCAACGCTCCATCTTCGACGTTTTTGGTGATGACTGATCCGCTGGCTGTCATGGACTCATCCCCCAGCGTGACAGGGGCAACAAGCATGGTGTTTGAGCCGACAAATACGCCTTTGCCAATTGTGGTCTGATGTTTCATCACACCGTCATAATTGCAGGTAATGGTACCCGCTCCGATGTTGGATTCTGCACCGATCGTGGCGTCGCCAATATAGCTTAGGTGATTGACCTTGGCCCCTTCGGCGATCACGGCATTCTTGATCTCGACAAAGTTGCCGATGCGCACATCTTCGGACAGTTCCGCGCCCGGGCGCAGGCGCGCATAGGGGCCGACAATGGCGCCACGGCTGACATGACAACCTTCAAGATGCGAAAATGCCCGGAGCGTTGCACCCGATTCAACCGTGACACCAGGGCCGAAAACCACGTTGGGCTCAACCAGCGTATCGCGACCAATATAGGTGTCAAAGGCCAGATAAACCGTATCGGGGTCCATCAATGTCACGCCGTTTTCCAGCAATTCGGCGCGCGCCCGGTTTTGAAAAACTGCATCTGCCGTCGCCAGATCGGCACGAGAGTTCACGCCCAGCGTTTCGGATTCGTCACAGGTGACGGCGGTGGCGCTGTGGCCGCCGGCGCGTGCCAGTTCCACGATATCAGTTAGATAATATTCGCCCGATGCGTTGTTATCGCTGACCTGTGCGATCAATTCAAAAAGCAGTTTGGCATCACAGGCGATAAGACCGCTGTTGCAAAGAGTCAGATCGCGTTCGGCGTCAGATGCGTCTTTGAATTCAACGATTTTTTCAAGTGAACCGTCTTTCACCACCAGACGACCATAACGTGCTGGGTCTGCAGCCTCAAAGCCAAGGACAACCAGGTCATAGTTCACGCGCGCCGCAAGCATTTTTTCGAGCGTCTCGGGTTGCAGAAATGGCGTGTCGCCATACAGCACAACAACGTCACCCTCAAAGTCAGACAGGGCATCGCGGGCCTGATCGACTGCGTCGGCGGTGCCGTTCTGTTCGTCCTGCAACACGATTTCGACGGTTTCATCAAAATCCCGCGCGGCTTTGGCAACCAGATCTGCGCCGTGACCGGCAACAATGATGGTGCGATCGGGGTCAAGGGTTGCGCCAGTGCGCATGGCATGGACCAGCATCGGGGCGTGCGCAATTGGGTGCACGACCTTTGGCAGGTCTGATTTCATCCGTGTGCCTTTGCCTGCAGCCAGGATGACAAGAGCTGTGCTCATTATGATTTCTCTTTGTGTTTTTGCTGCGCCCGTTTTATCCGCTGTGCAGCGTCATGCAAGCGGACTTCGATCAAACATGGTTGCGGGCTGCAACATCAGCGGGCGGAAACACGCCGAATCGCACAGAACCGGGGGCAGGGATGCGCACAGTAATATTTGATCTGGATGGCACTTTGGCAGACACGTCAGGTGATTTGATTGCCTCGGCCAATGTCTGTTTCAGGCAGATGGGGCTGGGCGACGTGCTGGATCCTGCTGCAGATTCAGGCATCGCGCTGCGCGGTGGCCGGATGATGCTGCGACGTGGATTGGAACGCGTGGAACAGTTCGACCAAGCGGTGGTGGACCAATATTATCCGGTGCTGCTTGAGGCCTATCGCGAAGCGATTGATTTGCATACAATCCTTTATCCGGGCGCGATGGAGGCCGTCGAGGCGCTAAAAACACAGGGCTATGGCGTTGGTATCTGCACCAACAAGCCCGAAGGGCTGGCCGATTTGTTGCTGACCCGGATGGGCATTCGCAGCGCCTTTGGCGCGCTGGTCGGCGCAGATACTTTATCTGTGCGCAAACCTGATCCGGCACCTTTGCGCGAAGCGGCACGACGGCTGGGCGGTGACCCGACAAAAACAGTGCTGATTGGCGATTCTGACACAGACCGCAACACAGCGCGTAATGCCGGGGTGCCATCGGTTCTGGTCACATTTGGGCCGTCTGGCGACGACATGGCGGCGTTGCAACCCGAGGCATTGATTGATCATTTTGATGATCTGCCCAGCGTTGTGCGTCAGTTGATCGGCTGAAACAGCAGGTCGGTAAGCGAGGCAAGATCATTGTTTGGCAGGTTGGATAACGCATCCTCGATGGCACTGGCACGCACGGCCCCCAACACCGGATCGGCAAGCGCGTGGTACTTGGCGCGTAATTCTGCCTCGGTCGGTGGGTTGGTGAAATCCCAGCGTGGGGTTAGATAATCCCCTTGCAACCGCCTGCCGTCTTTTAGAACAAGCGCCACTTTGGCAAATCGCTTACCCGGGAAATTGTCGTTGGCGTAATCGGATTCTGTCATGACCAATCCGGTTGATAGACGCAAGATTTCGGGGTCGTCCAACGCCCCGTCAGCGATGTCCTGCGGTGTGATTCCACCTCGGGCCAAAGCAACGGCACAAGGGAAAGACGTGGAATATTGTGCCTCTTCGGTGGTGACTGGCCTGCTGGTCGCAAGACAGATCGAATTGTGGAATGTCTCGACCTCAATGTGACCCACCTGATCAGACGTAAGGTCATGCGCACGCGCCAGAGCCAGCACGCCCTGAACCGGTGCCAAGGCCCAGTGACAGACCGGAAATTCCTTGAAACACTGGTTCATGATCAACCATCGCTCGCCCAGATCATCCCAATATTGCGGCGCGTCCTCGACCGTTATGGCCGGGGCGCCGGTAAATCCTTTGGCCGCCAGTTGCGCCGCTGATACACCCGTCATCGCACCCCAGCCTGACCCGTCTTTGATCATGGTCGGATAATCGATGCAGCGCATCATCTGGCTGCGAGGCCCGTGATATTCCGCTATGCCCAGTGCGTGGCGGGTTTGTTCGCGGTCCAGTCCGAGCAGCCGTGCGCCGACCGCTGCCGACGTTACCGCGCCCCAACTGCCCGAGGTGTGATAATCGTCCACCGTGGCGTGCTGTGCTTCGGATACGCGCGAGCCGAATTCATAGCCCATGGCAATGGTGGTCATAAATTCGCGGCCGCTGCTTTCGGACTGATGCGCCAGTGTCAATGTGGTCGGAAACAGGGAAACACCAATATGGCCCTTGGCGGGATAATAACTGTCATGCCCGTCCAAGGCGTCGATGCTCATGCCTGCTGCCAATGCCACTCCGGCGGGGCTGGCGGTGCGGGACTCAAACAGCATTGGCGCGGTGCCGCCAAATGTCTCAACAGCGTGATCGCGGATAATCCCGCTTAGTTTGATGTTATGTCCGGCGGCTGCGACGCCGATCACGTCCAGCAGGCACATTTCGGTGCGGCGTTTTACATCAGGCGGCAGGTTCGACCATGTCAGGTCGTGTATCAGTTCAAGTGGTGTCATTACGGCAGGCTAGGGTGTGAGGCGCGTGATTCTATTCTGTTTGCGACCTTGACGACGCCAGGAGCGCGCCGCACAAACGAACCATGACAGAGCGATTTACCGGTAATTTTACCCAACAGGAACCAATCCCCGATGAAGGGATCGAGGCGGCTTTGCAAGTGCTGCGGCACGGGCGGTTGCATCGCTATAATGTGGCCGAGGGCGAAATCGCAGAAACCGCGCTGCTGGAACAGGAATTCGCTGCCTTTACTGGCGCGCGGTTCTGTCTGGCGGTGGCGTCGGGCGGCTATGCCATGGCGACTGCACTGCGCGCGGTTGGAGTGAAACCGGGCGACACAGTGTTGTCCAACGCCTTCACACTCGCCCCGGTGCCCGGTGCGATTGCGTCGCTGGGTGCACAAGTGGTGTTTGTTGGTGTGACCGAGGACCTGACCATTGATCTGGACGATCTGTCCGCCAAGATCGGGCAGGCGCGGGTGCTGCTACTAAGTCACATGCGCGGGCACATTTGCGACATGGATGCGCTGATGGCGATCTGTGATGCGGCGGGTGTCACTGTGATCGAGGATTGCGCCCATACCATGGGCGGCGGCTGGAATGGGGTCGCTTCGGGGCGGCATGGGGTGATGGCGGCCTATTCCTGCCAGACCTATAAACACATGAATTCCGGTGAGGGCGGTCTGCTGATCACCGATGACGAAGAGCTGGCGGCACGCGCGGTGATGTTGTCGGGATCGTATATGCTGTATGATCGGCATCTGGCGGCTCCGGGCCCCGAGGTATTTGAGCGAATCAAATACGACACGCCGAACATTTCCGGTCGCATGGATAACCTGCGCGCGGCGATATTACGGCCTCAGTTGCAGAGTTTGGACGCACAAGTGGCGCGGTGGAACGAACGGTATCAGATGATCGAGGCCGGATTGCGCGATACGCCGGGCTTGCAGGTGATCGAAAGGCATGAGGCTGAGCAGTATGTGGGGTCGTCCATACAGATGCTATTGCTGGATTGGTCCGCTGATAAGATTGGCGAAGTGATTGCGCGATGTGATGCACGGGGCGTTGAGCTCAAGTGGTTTGGCGGTGAGGAGCCTGTTGGGTTCACCTCGACCTATCGCAGTTGGCGGTATGCAAATGCGCCGCTGCTACCTGACAGTGATCGGGTGCTTGCCGGGATTGTTGATATGCGGGTGCCGCTAACGTTTTCGCTGGACGATTGCGCCCTGATTTCTCGGATTATCCGAGCAGAGGTCAGTGCGGTTTACCAAAGTCAGGTTTGATCCAAAGGAGCGCGCGGGGCGCGCATTACATATTTTGTTTGGCGTCCAGTCTCGGCCGTTTCGCCATAGGATTGACGGAATCACAGGTGGCTGATATGGATTTATTGAACACTTGTTCATTAATGGGAAAGGGACGTCATGTTCAACGCTTCAATGCAGTTCGATCTGGGAGAAGACGTCAATGCGCTGCGCGAGATGGTGCATCGCTGGGCGCAGGATCGGGTACGTCCGGTGGCGGCGGAAATTGACCGAAACAATGAATTCCCACCCGAGCTGTGGCGTGAAATGGGTGAACTGGGTCTTCTGGGCGTCACCGTTCCCGAAGAATTTGGTGGCGCGGGCATGTCCTATCTTGCCCATACCGTCGCCGTGGAAGAGGTGGCGCGGGCCAGTGCGTCAGTGTCGTTGTCTTATGGCGCACATTCCAATCTATGCGTGAACCAGATCAAACTGAACGGAACCCCAGAGCAAAAGGCGAAATATCTGCCGGGGCTGGTATCGGGTCAGCATGTGGGTGCACTTGCCATGTCCGAAGCCGGGGCCGGGTCGGACGTGGTGTCGATGACGCTGCGGGCGGAAAAGCGCAACGATCACTATCGGCTGAACGGCAACAAATACTGGATCACCAATGGGCCGGACGCTGACACGTTGGTGGTCTATGCAAAGACCGACCCGGATGCGGGCAGTCGCGGGATCACTGCGTTTCTGATCGAGAAAGAGTTCAAGGGGTTCACCACGTCACCGCATTTTGACAAGCTGGGAATGCGCGGCTCAAACACCGCCGAGCTGATCTTTGACGATGTCGAAGTGCCGTTTGAAAACGTGCTTGGCGAGGAAGGCCGCGGCGTTGCGGTTCTTATGTCAGGGCTGGATTACGAACGGGTCGTGCTGGCGGGCATTGGCACCGGTATCATGGCGTCGTGTTTGGACGAAATCATGCCTTACATGGCCGAGCGCAAACAATTTGGTCAGCCGATTGGTAATTTCCAACTGATGCAGGGCAAGATCGCGGACATGTATACGGCGATGAATTCGGCGCGTGCCTATGTCTACGAAGTCGCCCGCGCGTGTGATCGGGGCGATGTTACCCGCCAGGACGCGGCAGCCTGTTGTCTGTATGCGTCCGAAGCCGCGATGACCCAGGCGCATCAGGCGGTTCAGGCAATGGGCGGCGCTGGCTATCTGTCAGACAATCCAGTGGGGCGTATTTTCCGAGATGCCAAGCTGATGGAGATTGGGGCAGGGACGTCAGAAATCCGCCGGATGTTGATCGGGCGGGAAATGATGGGGTCGATGGGCTAAGGCTGCGAATGTGGGGTTGTCGTTGACGGTGCCTGACGTTTTGAATCGCAATGAAAGTTAATGCCGGATTTTAGCGGTACAGGAGAAGTCACGTGAAACTGACATCAAAAATCATCACCTCGTCCGAGGAATTCCAGAAGAACTGCGCCACGCACATTGACGCGTTGGAAGTCATCCGCAACGCAGCTAACGCCGCCACACTTGGTGGTGGAGAGCGATCACGGGCGCGCCATATTTCACGCGGCAAGATGTTGCCAAGAGAACGCGTCGCGAACCTGCTGGATCCGGGCAGCCCGTTTCTTGAGGTTGGCGCGACAGCAGCGCATGGCATGTATGACGGGGCCGCTCCCGGCGCTGGGGTGATTGCCGGGATTGGTCTGGTACATGGTCAGCAGGTCATGGTCGTATGTAATGATGCGACCGTGAAGGGTGGCACTTACTATCCAATGACGGTCAAGAAACACCTGCGGGCGCAAGAGATCGCACAGGAATGTCGTCTGCCCTGCGTCTATCTGGTCGATTCTGGTGGAGCCAATCTGCCCAATCAGGATGAGGTGTTTCCGGATCGCGATCACTTTGGTCGGATTTTCTACAATCAGGCCCAGATGAGCGCCAAAGGCATTGCACAGATCGCTGTGGTTATGGGGTCGTGTACCGCAGGCGGTGCTTATGTGCCGGCCATGTCGGATGTGACGATTATCGTGCGCGATCAGGCGACGATTTTTCTGGCTGGGCCACCTTTGGTCAAGGCCGCAACCGGCGAGGTAGTCAGCGCCGAAGAACTGGGTGGCGGTGATGTGCATACACGCCTGTCGGGTGTGGCGGATTATCTGGCCGAGGATGATACCCACGCGTTGGCTTTGGCACGTCGTGCTGTAGCGTCGTTGAACCGCACGCCTGATGTGAACGCGAACTGGCAATCGCCAGAAGATCCGCTTTATGATCCCGAAGAAATCCTTGGTGTTGTCCCGGCTGATTTGCGCACGCCTTATGATATTCGCGAGGTTATTGCCCGGCTGGTAGATGGCAGCCGCTTTGATGAGTTCAAAGCGCGTTATGGTGAAACTCTGGTGACTGGATTTGCTCACGTCAAAGGCTGCCCCATCGGGATTATCGCCAACAACGGAGTGTTGTTTTCGGAATCGGCGCAGAAGGGCGCGCATTTTGTTGAACTGTGCAGTCAGCGCAAAATTCCATTGGTGTTTTTGCAGAACATCACTGGTTTTATGGTTGGCAGGAAATACGAAAACGAGGGCATCGCCCGGCATGGTGCCAAGATGGTGACAGCGGTGGCGACAACGTCAGTGCCCAAGATAACCATGATTGTCGGCGGCTCGTTTGGTGCTGGAAATTACGGCATGTCCGGGCGGGCCTATCAGCCAAGGTTCCTGTGGTCCTGGCCGAATTCGCGGATCAGCGTTATGGGCGGCGAGCAAGCGGCCGGGGTTTTGGCCACCGTGAAACGTGCAGGGATTGAGCGTAGTGGTGGGGCATGGTCAGAGGCCGAAGAGGCTGCGTTCAAACAGCCAACGTTAGATATGTTTGAAGAACAATCACACCCGCTTTATGCCAGTGCACGGCTTTGGGATGATGGGGTGATTGATCCGCGCAAATCACGCGATGTCCTGTCGCTTAGCCTGCGGGCAGCGATGAATGCTCCGATTAATGACACACGCTTTGGCGTGTTCCGGATGTAAAGGTCGAAGATGATGCAGACCCGATTGACCGAGCGGTTTTACCTGAAATCCCCTTTTGTCGGCGAGGGCGTTGGGATGATCAACAAGGTGCAACCAGCGACGGAAATTCTGAACGACATGGTCGCTGGGGCAAAGGCGATATTAGACAAACAGGCGGGGCGATATGTTTAACACGATCCTGATTGCAAACCGGGGCGAGATCGCCTGCCGGGTAATGGGCACAGCACAGGCGATGGGCGTGCGGTGCGTCGCGGTATATTCCGATGCAGATGCCGGGGCGCGCCACGTAGAGCTGGCGGACGTTGCGGTTCATATTGGTGGCGCCGCCCCGGCAGACAGTTATTTGCGAGGCGATGTGATCATTCAGGCCGCACTTGATGCTGGCGCGCAGGCGATCCATCCGGGCTATGGGTTTCTGTCAGAGAACCCCGAATTTGTTGATGCTGTGGTCGATGCCGGTTTGGTGTTTATTGGCCCGTCGGCTGAGGCAATCCGGGCGATGGGTCTGAAAGACGCGGCTAAGGTTTTGATGGAAAAAGCCGGAGTTCCAGTGGTTCCGGGCTATCATGGTGAAAATCAGGACGGTGCATATCTGGCTGAACAGGCTGGAAAAATCGGCTATCCTGTGCTAATCAAGGCGGTTGCCGGTGGCGGTGGTAAAGGTATGCGGTTGGTTGAGGCCGCAGACGAGTTTGCCGACGCACTGGAAAGCGCGCAAAGCGAAGCGCGCAATGCTTTTGGCAATGACGCTGTGCTGGTCGAGAAATTCGTGACCAAACCCCGCCATATTGAAATTCAGGTGTTTGGGGACGGCAAGCATGCCGTGCATCTGTTTGAACGCGATTGTTCACTGCAGCGACGGCATCAAAAAGTGATCGAAGAAGCCCCGGCCCCCGGCATGACCGAAGTCATGCGCGAGGCTATGGGGCAGGCAGGAGTGCGAGCTGCCGAGGCAATTGGCTATTCTGGTGCTGGTACGGTTGAATTCATCGTTGATGGTTCGGACGGTCTGCAGCCAGACAAGTTCTGGTTCATGGAAATGAATACACGGCTTCAGGTCGAACATCCGGTGACTGAGGCGATCACTGGCGTTGATCTGGTCGAATGGCAATTGCGTGTCGCTGCGGGTGAGGCATTGCCCGTTGCGCAAAGTGATCTGTCGATCGACGGTCATGCGTTTGAGGCACGGATATATGCCGAGGACGTGCCCAAAGGGTTTTTGCCGGCAACGGGAACATTGACGCATTTGCAATTTCCATCGGCTGCCCGGATAGACACGGGAGTACGCGAAGGTGACTCCATAAGTCCTTGGTATGACCCGATGATTGCCAAATTAACTGTGCACGGCGCAACACGTGGATCTGCGTTGAATCTATTAGAGAGAGCGCTGCGCTGGACAGATATCGGTGGACTTGTGACCAATGTGTCCTTCCTTAGCGTGCTATCCGCGCAACCCGATTTTGTTGCCGGAACAATGGACACTGGTCTGATCGGGCGTGAAATTGATGTGCTGACACCGGCCCCTGTCGCCTGCACCAAAGCCCGCTCAATTGCGGCTTTGGTTGCGTTGGAATTATACGATGGTGCCGGGGGCATGGGTGGATTTACCCTTTGGGGGGCGCAAACCGTGACAGTCACGCTGGTGCATCAGGATGAAGAGATTGCCGCGCGGGTTTCGGTGTTGGGTGCCGAAATGTTTGAAGTGTCGCTGGATGATGTGACACATCGGGTTGAGCGGCGAGACGGTATCTGGTGGGTTGATGCCACCAAGGTGTTGGCCCGGGTTGCGCGGTCGGGCGATGAGGTGACGGTGTTTTGGGGCAACGGCTATCGTTTTCATGTCGTCGATCCGCTGGATCGTGACAGTGGTGCGCAGGGAGATGGCAACGTGATCGAGGCACCGATGCCGGGTCTGGTCAAGGCGGTGTTTGCCAAAGCCGGGCAGGCGGTGGCCGAGGGTGATCGTTTGGCGGTGCTGGAGGCGATGAAGATGGAACATGCCCTGTTGGCTGCGCGGGATGGCATCGTTGCCGAGGTTCTGGTGACTGCGGGCGATCAGGTTGAGGCTGGAGCGGCTTTGATCCGGCTTGAGGAAGGCAAAGGCTAGGGCGTTTCAGGCTTGCCTGACCTGTCCAAGACTGTGAGGGTTGGGTTTGAGTATTTGGAACGAGAAGAAGCAGGGGGATGGCGTGATGAATGAACGGGTCGAGATTTTCGAGGTAGGGCCGCGCGACGGTTTGCAGAACGAAGGGCGTGAAATTCCCGTGGCAGAAAAGGTGGCGCTGGTCGATTGTCTGAGCCGTGCCGGGTTTTCTCGGATTGAAGTGGCCAGCTTTGTCAGTCCCAAATGGGTGCCGCAAATGGCCGGCAGTGCCGAGGTGTTGGCCGGTATCAGCCGGGCCACGGGAGTTCGCTATGCCGCGCTAACGCCGAATATGCGCGGGTATGAGGATGCTTTGGTAGCAAAGGCTGATGAGGTTTCAGTGTTTGCCTCGGCCAGCGAGGGATTTTCCAAGGCCAATATCAATGCCTCAATTGAGCAGTCGATCGCGCGGTTTGAGCCGATTCTTGAGGCGGCGCGCCATATTGATCTGCCGGTCAGGGGGTATGTGTCCTGTGTCACGGATTGCCCGTTTGACGGGCCGACTCGGCCCGAGAAAGTAGCCGAAGTTGCTGATAAATTGTTCAGCATGGGCTGTTACGAAGTGTCACTGGGTGACACTCTGGGACAGGCGACACCCAGCAGTATTGCAGCGATGTTGCTGGCCGTTTTAGAGCGGGTACCCGCTGGGCGGATTGCCGGGCACTACCATGATACGGCGGGCCGGGCGCTGGACAATATCGATGCGTCGCTTGCTTTGGGCGTTCGGGTTTTTGATGCGGCTGTTGGCGGATTGGGCGGTTGTCCTTATGCGCCGGGGGCGGCCGGGAACGTGGCCACGGAACTGGTTGCAGATCATTTGCAACGGCTAGGATATGATACCGGATTGGATCTGGCCGTAGTGCAGCAAGCAGCTGACATGGCGCGCGCAATGAGGGGCGCCTGAGGTAATGTTTGAAACGCTGACAATTGATATCGATCCACGTGGGGTTGCCACGCTCACGTTGAACCGAGCTGAAAAGCATAACGCCATGTCAGCGCAGATGCTGGCCGATTTGACGGCAGCTGCAAAGCAGTTGGGAGATGATAAAGCAGTGCGTGTTGTGGTTCTTACCGGCGCGGGCAAAACGTTTTGCGCAGGCGGTGATTTGGGCTGGATGAAGGCGCAGATGGCGGCCGATCCCGAGACGCGATTTGTTGAGGCTCGCAAGCTGGCTGAGATGTTACAGGCGCTTAATACGTTGCCGAAACCGTTGATCGGGGCGATTCAGGGCAACAGTTTTGGCGGTGGGTTGGGGCTGGCCAGCGTGTGTGATGTTGCCATTGGCGCGGATCATTTGAAAATGGGGCTGACCGAGACACGGCTGGGCCTGATCCCAGCCACCATCGGCCCTTATGTCGTGGCCCGCTTGGGCGAGGCCCGTGCGCGTCGGGTGTTCATGTCCGCGCGACTGTTCGGTGCGCAAGAGGCGGTCGAGCTTGGTCTTTTGGCGCGCATTGTGCCGCTGGACGATCTGGCGGCGACGGTCGAGGCCGAAGTTGTCCCATATCTCAGCTGCGCACCGGGGGCCGTTGCTGCGGCCAAGCAATTGGTTCGTGATCTGGGGCCAACGATTGACGAGGCAACGATTGATCACACCATCAATGCGCTGGTGTCGCGTTGGGAAACCGATGAAGCGGTCGAAGGCATCAATGCTTTTTTTGACAAGCGCAAGCCAAGCTGGACCTGAAGCCTGACAAATCAACGTTGACAATTTGTTGGCTAACGCGCATTTGGGCGTCGGGTTAACCGGACCCCCGCCGCTCGCAGGCATTGCCTTGGTGAATGTTCGGACAGATATGTCGACTGACTTCAGCTTTTGCGGTCCGTTGGAAATGCGAGCACCAGCCAGAATTCCGCATCAGAACTGAATGAGGTTTTTGATGTACAACTCTTTCTCTAAACGTCGCTTCTGCGCGTCCGTCCAGCAAATGTGGCGGGCGATAACATGAGCGATAAACAAAATATGTATCTGAGCGGGCCAATCCTGCCGGTATTTGCCAAAACGGGTCTGCCTATTGTGCTGATCATGTTGGTTAACGGGCTGTTCACCATAGTGGACGCGTATTTTCTAGGTCGTTATGTGGGGGCCGACGCGGTGATCGCGGTCACGCTGATGTTCCCGCTGTATATGATGTTGATTGCACTTTCGACGCTAGTGTCGGGCGGGTTTTCGTCGGTTTACGCGCGGTTTCTGGGCGCGGGCGAGCATGTGAAGGCAAAGGCAACGTTTGTTGCTGCCGTTCAATTGTCTGTGCTGGTCTGTCTGGTCTTGATTGTGCTGTTTGCCGGTTTTGGCAAAATTACATCGGTACAGATTGCCAATGGGTCCGAAGATTTGGCCCGGTTGGGGCGGTCTTATCTGACGATCCTGATTTGGTGTTCCCCATTAGCGTTTGTTCTGGGCATCAACCTTGATGCGTTGCGCGCCGAAGGTGTGTTGGCAGCGATGGCCGGTATTACATTGCTTTCCGCACTTTTGAACATTGGGTTCGATTGGTTGTTTGTGGCGCAGATGGGCTGGGGCGTTCCGGGGTCGGCCTATGGCACGGTGCTGTCGCAATTGTGTGCGATGGTGGTTTTGGTCACCTTTCGCGTAATGCAACGTAAATCAAGCACGAGACAGGCACAGAACTGGCTGGCAAAACCCGATTTCGCACAGTGGCGGACAATGCTGGCTTTGGGGGCTCCGTCAAGCCTTGGCTATATTGGGTTGTCGTTGTCTTCGGCTATCACTCTGTTTTGTATTCAGATTTGGGCAGGTGGTCAGTTTGAGTCCACAAGCGGTGCGTTTGGTATCATGACGCGTTTGATGACCTTTATGTTCCTGCCATTGCTGGGGGTCAGTCTGGCGTTTCAAACCATTGTCGGCAACAATTTTGGCGCAGGTCGCATGGATCGCACTGCAACGACTGTACGCATCGCGATTGTTGCGTCTTTGATCTATTGCGTGGTGATGCAGATCATCTTTGTGTTGATCGCGCCTTATGTTGGTGCGTGGTTTGTTGAGGATACAAATATTCAGGCAGAACTGGCGCGGATATTACCTGTGACAACGCTTACGCTGTTTGCCTTTGGTCCGTTGATGATGATCGCAACCTTTTTTCAGGCTATCGGGGACGCCGCTCGTGCAGCCATCCTGGGCCTGTCGCGGACATATCTATTTGCGATTCCGCTGACACTTGTGTTGCCATTTGTTGTTGGGGAATGGGGCATCTGGTACGCCGGTGTGATCGCCGAAGTAATGGTTTTTTCGCTGACAGCCTATGTCGTAGTTCGTTATCGCCAATCCGTGATTGCCGTTTAAAAAGGGATGCTGATACTGTGACCGCCCTTCAGGGCGGTCACGTCGAGAGTGCCCCGAAACTGGTTTGGTGCATTTATTCGCAAAATGCGCTATAGGTTTTGCCGAAAGGTCCGAGATGCAACGTCGGCTTGCAGCGATATTGTTCTATGATGTGGTCGGCTATAGCCTTGCTATGAGCCGTGACGAAACCTTGACCCTTAGCACCCAGAAAGCGAATTTCAATGACGTCATTGAACCGCAATCTCAGAGGCACAAAGGTCATTTGATAAAGACAATGGGCGATGGTGCGCTCATTGAGTTTTCCAGCGCCGTTGCCGCACTACAATTTGCCATTGCGATGCAGTGCGAAATGGCCAGCCGGAATGCCGATCTCAAGGGAGATCATGGCCTGTATTATCGTATTGGCATCAACGTCGGTGACGTTGTTGTCGACGGAGAAGATATCGTTGGGGATGGCGTCAATATCGCCTCGCGGCTTGAGGGAATTGCCAAAACGGGTGGCATTTGTGTCCATCGAAGTGTTTTGGAACAGGTGCGCGGTAAACTGGACCTTGATTTCGAAGATCTTGGCAACGTTCAGGTCAAGAAAACCGAAGCTCCAATCCGGGCGTACGGTGTCACGCTAAATGAAAAGGCCCAGGCGGTTGCTGTTCTGCCGGCTGTGGGTTTGCCTGAACCGGAACATAAATCGCGTATTCCTAAACTTACGGCGGCTCTGGCGGTTGTGATTTTGACGGCGGGGTTGTTGTTTTGGTGGCAAACTGCGCCTCCTGTGGCTACAGCCTCGGTCGAACGCATGGTCTTGCCATTACCTGACAACCCTTCGCTGGCGGTTCTGCCATTTGACAATTTTTCCGATGAACGCAACCAGGATCATTTTGCTGATGGCCTGACGGAAGACCTTATTACCGATTTGTCGCGAATTTCCGGATTGTTTGTCGTGGCGCGAAATTCGACATTTGTCTACAAAAACCAATCGGTGAATGTTGCGCAGGTCGCCGAAACCTTGGGTGTGCGTTATGTTCTTGAGGGCAGCGTGCGCCGTGCAGGCGATCAGGTGCGGGTGAATGCCCAGTTGATTGACGCGCTAACTGGTGGGCATGTCTGGGCCGAGCGATACGAAGGCCCTGTTGCCGACATCTTTGCCATTCAGGACCAATTCATCCGAAAGATCGCCAAAGCACTCGCCGTAGAGCTTACGGTTGATGAACTTGAAGAGATTGCACTGGGACAAACCAACGATCTGAGTGCGCGTGAAGAATTTCAGAAAGGTTGGGAGAACTATCTGAGCTATACAGCAGAAGACAATGCCAAGGCGGTCCAGCAGTTCAAAGCAGCCTTGGAAATTGATCCAGAGTATGGGCGCGCCTATGCAGGGCTGGGGCTTGCTTATCTGCGTGGGTGCCAACAGCGCTGGAATGAACCGTTGGGCGTGAGCGTTGGTGTGGCCAATGCTTTAGCCATGAATTATCTGTCAGAAACAAAAAAACGGCCCTCATCAATGGCTAATGTCGCCGCGTCCAGGATCAATTTGTATAATAAGCGGTTTGAGGTTGCCCAAAGCGAAGCACTGCGCGCGGTTGCTAAAGACCCCAATGATCCCGAAGCATTTGTCGCTCTTGCCTGGTCAATGATTACAACAGATCAAGCCGAAGCAGGGTTGGAATTGATGGACCGGGCCTTGCGGCTTAATCCGAGTTATCCAAACTACTACATTCTGGCGATTGGGATGGCGCATTTTTCGATGGGTGAACTGGAAACTGCGGCAAAGGTGTTTGCCGATGCGTTGGAACGCGACCCGGGTGCAACCGAGCTGGCGGCGATTTTGGCGGCAACTTATGGGCAATTGGGTCGGCGGGAAGAGGCAAATGCTGCTTTGAGAATATGGTCACCCGATGCGGGTCCGGATTATTTGCTGCTAGAAGTGTACGATTATCACTTTCCCTATAGCTGGCTAAAAAGGCCAGAGATCAAAAGCCAGATAACCGAGGGATTGATATACGCGGCCTTGCCTTTGGAAATCAAACTTGACGATGTGCTCAAGCAGCTAAAGGATGGAAACAGGGACGAGCGGGTCGACGCAGCAATTACTCTTGATCATTTTATTCTGCGCGGCCCAGAAGTGGTGCCGGCTTTGATAGATGCATTGGGGGATGAGGACCCCGCGGTTCGCAGAGGTGCGATTCGCTTGCTCAGAAGTTTGGGTCCAGCTGCAACAGACGCATTGCCGACACTTCGCACCATGGTCGACGACGCTGAGGTTGGAAATAGAGTGCGCTTTGCGATCAGAGCAATTCAGAAAGAATGAGAATCCAACTGCGCCGGGGCAGCCACGCGCACAGAATCCCATTTGACGATGATTTTAACCGGGTGCGCGTAGCATTCAGATGCCCGTTCCTGGCGTAGTTTCCGGGCTAAGTCCCGCATTAGTCCGGAAATCGGTTTTGATATGCGTTTTCAGTCACAAATAGCGGCAACACTGCAGCAATCTGACGCGTCAACCCCGTTGACGCTCTGGGCCCGCAAGGGTAGACAAATCGCCAAGTCAACACGCCAATTGACGGCGCGCTGAACATTGCGCGCAGAAAAGGAGCTGCACTTGGAAGAGATGTTGCGGGAATACCTCCCAATCATGGTGTTTTTAGCCGTTGCCATCGGACTTGGCCTTGTGCTGATTCTGGCCGCTGTCGTTCTGGCCGTGCGCAATCCGGACCCGGAAAAGGTTAGCGCCTATGAATGTGGGTTCAACGCATTTGATGATGCGCGAATGAAATTCGACGTCCGGTTCTATCTGGTGTCGATTCTGTTCATCATTTTCGATCTGGAAATCGCCTTTTTGTTCCCTTGGGCCGTGGCATTCAAGGATGTGAGCATGGTCGGGTTCTGGTCAATGATGGTATTTCTGGCGGTGCTGACCATTGGGTTCGCCTATGAATGGAAGAAAGGCGCGCTGGAATGGGACTAGAGACAACATCACAACCGGTTGCCAAAGCGGGTGGCGACAAAGAGGTTGCCACGCAGGCCCTGAATGCCGAATTGCAGGACAAAGGTTTCCTGCTGACCTCTACTGAGGACATTATCAACTGGGCGCGTACCGGCAGCCTGCATTGGATGACCTTTGGTCTGGCCTGCTGCGCGGTCGAAATGATCCAGGTGTCGATGCCGCGCTATGACCTTGAACGATACGGCACAGCGCCTCGCGCCAGCCCGCGCCAATCTGACTTGATGATTGTTGCCGGCACGCTGACCAACAAAATGGCGCCTGCGCTGCGCAAAGTCTATGATCAGATGCCCGAGCCACGTTATGTGATTTCGATGGGGTCCTGCGCCAATGGCGGTGGTTATTACCACTATTCCTATTCTGTTGTACGTGGTTGCGACCGGATCGTGCCCGTGGATGTCTATATTCCGGGCTGCCCGCCAACTGCCGAGGCGTTGCTGTACGGCATTCTGCAACTGCAACGCAAAATGCGCCGGACAGGGACATTGGTACGATGAGCGATGCTTTGAACGAACTTGGTGCGCATATCGAATTCAAGCGCGCCGATTGTGTGTTGGCCTGGGATGTCACCCACGGCGAGCTGAACGTTGATGTCGCGCCCAGCAATATCGTTGACTTCATTGACTATTTGAAATCAGAACCAACCTGCCGGTTCTCGACATTGGTGGACATCACGGCAGTAGATTACCCCGAGCGGGCAAAACGCTTTGATGTGGTTTATCATTTTCTGTCGATGTACCAGAACCACCGCATCCGGCTGCGCGTCAGTATCCGTGAAGAAGATCTGGTGCCATCAATCACCGCTGTGCATCCGTCGGCCAACTGGTTTGAACGCGAAGTGTACGACATGTTCGGCATCCTGTTCTCGGGCCACCCGGATTTGCGCCGTCTGCTGACCGATTATGGCTTTCGTGGCCATCCGCTGCGCAAGGATTTTCCGACAACGGGCTTTACCGAAGTGCGCTATGACGAAACGCAGAAACGCGTGGTCTATGAGCCGGTGTCGCTGGTTCAGGAGTACCGACAGTTTGATTTCATGAGCCCATGGGAAGGTGCCGAATATATCCTTCCGGGGGATGAGAAAGAGACAAAGTAATGGGCAGTATCTGGTGGCTAATCCTATCCGCACTCACCGCCATTCCGATGGTCAAGCTGCTGCCGTTCTTTGGCATCAATAGATACTGGGCTGCTGTCTGTGTTGTTCCGCTGGGTACGCTGGTGCTGCTGTGGTGGATG
This sequence comes from Paracoccaceae bacterium, assembly GCA_003354145.1. Classification (GTDB taxonomy): domain Bacteria; phylum Pseudomonadota; class Alphaproteobacteria; order Rhodobacterales; family Rhodobacteraceae; genus NORP181. The sequence continues at coordinate 9,629 of PIVL01000016.1, read as the reverse complement.
GGGTTGAAACTGCAGGATCTGGAGAAACTGTGATGACCTTAATGTTTGTGATTTCCGCATTGATGCTTTTGGTGTCGACACGTCTGCTGGTGAAGCCTGTCGTACTCAAACAAACGAGGTTCAGGTAGATGGACGGATTTGATTTGATTGATGCTCTGACCGGTAACGCAGAGGAGGCCAAAAAATGATGTTTGGATCTTATGGAATGGGCGGCAGTGGGCTGATCTGGATGCTTGTGATGGCGGCATTGCTGATCGTTCCCTTCTGGAAAATTCTGCCCCGCAATGGCATTCCTAACTGGGTCGCGGTTTTCGCCATATTTCCTCCGGTTGCGTTGATCCTGTTATGGGTCGTGGCCTTCAAGGACGAATTGAATTCAGCTGGAGGCGATAGATAATGGACGGTTCCAAATACGACGACGTCCTGACTGGCGAGCAGAAAATTCGCAATTTCAACATTAACTTCGGCCCGCAACACCCTGCGGCACACGGTGTTTTGCGTCTGGTGCTTGAGCTGGACGGCGAAATTGTAGAACGCTGTGACCCACATGTCGGCCTGCTGCACCGTGGCACCGAAAAACTGATGGAATCGCGCACGTACCTGCAAAACCTGCCGTATTTTGATCGGCTGGATTATGTTGCGCCAATGAACCAGGAACATGCCTGGTGTCTGGCGATTGAAAAACTGACGGGTGTGCAAGTACCTCGCCGCGCGTCGCTGATCCGGGTGCTTTACAGCGAAATTGGCCGGGTTCTGAACCATCTGATGAATGTTACCACGCAGGCTTTGGATGTTGGCGCTTTGACTCCGCCGCTTTGGGGCTTTGAAGAGCGTGAAAAGCTGATGGTGTTCTATGAGCGCGCCTGTGGCGCGCGTCTGCACGCCGCGTATTTCCGTCCCGGAGGCGTGCACCAGGATCTGCCAGATGCATTGCTGGACGATATCGAGACATGGGCCAACGAGTTCCCTGGCAAGCTTGACGATATAGACGGGTTGCTAACCGAAAACCGGATTTTCAAACAGCGTAACGTGGATATCTGCATTGTTACCGAACAGGACGTTCTGGACTATGGGTTTTCCGGCGTTATGGCGCGTGGATCTGGCATGGCTTGGGATTTGCGTCGTGCGCAACCCTATGAATGTTATAACGAATTTGAGTTCGAAATTCCGGTTGGCAAGAACGGCGACTGTTATGACCGCTATTTGTGCCGCATGGAAGAAATGCGCCAATCAGTGTCGATCATCCACCAGGCCATCGAGAAATTGCGCGCTGAGCCCGGTGATGTTCTGGCACGTGGCAAGATAACACCGCCTTCACGCAGTGACATGAAAACGTCGATGGAATCGCTGATCCATCACTTCAAGCTTTACACCGAAGGTTTCCACGTTCCCGCAGGCGAAGTTTATGCCGCCGTTGAAGCCCCGAAAGGCGAATTCGGCGTTTATCTGGTGGCGGATGGGTCAAATAAACCATACCGCGCCAAAATCCGCGCTCCGGGGTATCTGCATTTGCAGGCGATGGACCATATGGCCACTGGGCACCAGTTGGCCGACGTTGCGGCCATCATCGGCTCGCTGGATATCGTGTTCGGAGAGATCGACCGATGAAGTCATTCGCAGTATTCGCCGCCTCTGTCGCATTGTCCGCCTCATCGGCATGGGCCGAAACCGTCACGTCCTTTACGACGCTGGTGGATGAAAATTCAGGTCGCGTTATTCTGGAAACAGAGATTCTGGAAGACGGAGAAGTCGTTTTTCTTATCAGTAAGAAAAATTCGGAAGTTCCTGAATATATTTGCGAAATTCATCGGCAAAAGTCGAAATCGTATAATGACGCTTGCAGAAAAATCGGGAGCTGAGGCAGATGGATTTGCAGAGGATCAACGATTTCAATGGCGAGGCGCACATGAATGAGCGCCACATCACAATACCAATGACCAAGGAAAGCTGACGAAAATGCTTCGCAGACTTCACTCCGAACAACCCGACTCGTTTGCCTTTAGTCCCGCCAATCTGGCATGGGCCGAGGCACAGATGACCAAATTCCCCGAAGGGCGTCAGGCATCGGCGATTATTCCGCTGCTTTGGCGCGCGCAGGAACAAGAGGGCTGGGTCACGCGCCCGGCACTTGAAGCCATCGCGGATATGCTGGGCATGGCCTATATTCGCGCGCTTGAAGTGGCCTCGTTTTACTTTATGTTCCAGTTGCAACCGGTTGGTTCTGTTGCCCATATCCAGATATGCGGCACCACATCCTGCATGATTTGCGGTGCTGAAGATCTGGTAGCTGTTTGTCAGGAAAAGATTGCGGCCAAGCCACATCAACTAAGTGCGGATGGCAAATTTAGCTGGGAAGAAGTGGAATGCCTTGGCTCTTGCACGAATGCGCCAATGGCTCAGATCGGCAAGGACTATTACGAAGATCTCACGGCCAAACGCATGGGCGAATTGCTGGATGAACTGGCGGCAGGCAAGGTGCCGACGCCGGGGCCGCAAAATGGGCGCTATGCGTCTGAACCGCTTAGCGGGCTAACCACGCTGACCAAATATGACAGCGGACGCACGCAATTTAACGCCAGCGTTCAACTGGCCACTGATATTGGCGATACCGTCAAGCGGATTGATGGCACAGAAGTGCCGTTGATTACGCCGTGGCTGGGTAAAGCCACCGCAAAACCCAGCAAGCCCAAGGCAAAGAAAGCCAAAGTTGCCAAACCCGTTGCAACCAAAGCCGCAAAAACGGCTGGTGCCGATGATCTCAAGAAGATCAGCGGAGTAGGCCCGGCGCTGGAAAAGAAACTGCATGCAGCTGACGTGACTTCATTCGCGCAAATCGCTGGGTGGAGCGATGATGAAGTGGCTCGGATGGACGATGTGTTGTCATTCAAAGGTCGGATCACACGGGACAACTGGATTGAACAGGCCACTATACTGGCCGCTGGTGGAGAAACCGAATTCTCCAAACGCAAGAAATAACAAAGGACGATCAGAGCACTAATGAGCGCTGAACAGGATCAGATCATTGCCCGCAAGGGTCGCCATGCCGCGATTGTTATCGCAGTTTCAATGGTGTTGTGGGTCGCGGCAAATTTTGCTGGACCTGCGATGGGTCTGGCGGGGCGATATGCCCTGCTGTTTGATCTGGCCGCACTGGCTGCGCTGATCTATGCGATGGTCAACATTTATCAAATCTGGCGCTTGCGTCAGAACAATCAAGGGTAGCCGCAGATGCTGAAAGACCAGGATCGTATCTTTACCAACCTTTACGGGATGCATGACCGCTCGCTGAAAGGCGCGCAGGCACGGGGCCATTGGGATGGCACTGCCGGTATCATCGAAAAGGGCCGGGATTGGGTGATTTCCCAGATGAAAGACAGCGGCTTGCGCGGTCGCGGCGGAGCGGGTTTTCCCACCGGTTTGAAATGGTCGTTCATGCCCAAGGAAAGCGACGGTCGCCCGGCCTATCTGGTGGTGAATGCGGATGAATCCGAACCGGGCACTTGCAAAGACCGCGAGATCATGCGTCACGATCCGCATACCCTGATCGAAGGCTGCCTGATCGCGTCTTTCGCGATGAATTCCAACGCCTGCTATATCTATATTCGCGGTGAATATATCCGCGAAAAAGAGGCGCTGCAAAACGCCATTGATGAGGCATACGAGGCCGGACTGGTTGGCCCAAACGCCTGCAAATCCGGCTGGGATTTCGACATCTACCTGCATCATGGGGCAGGGGCCTATATTTGCGGCGAAGAAACCGCGCTGCTGGAAAGCCTTGAAGGCAAAAAGGGCATGCCGCGGATGAAACCTCCGTTCCCGGCTGGCGCTGGTCTTTATGGCTGCCCGACTACGGTGAACAACGTTGAATCTATTGCCGTTGTGCCGACGATCCTGCGACGCGGGCCGGAATGGTTCACCTCGTTTGGGCGTCCAAACAACGCCGGGACAAAATTGTTCGGGATTTCCGGTCATGTGAACAACCCCTGCGTGGTTGAAGAGGCAATGTCGATTTCCTTTGAGGAACTGATTGAACGTCATTGCGGCGGAATTCGCGGCGGCTGGGAAAACCTGAAAGCGGTTATTCCGGGTGGCTCATCGGTGCCGTGTCTGCCGGGTAAGATCATGAAGGAAGAGTGTATTATGGATTTTGACTGGCTGCGCGAGCAACGGTCAGGTCTGGGCACTGCTGCGGTCATTGTTATGGACAACGACACCGACATCATCAAAGCGATCTGGCGGCTGGCGAAGTTTTACAAACATGAAAGCTGTGGCCAGTGTACGCCGTGTCGCGAAGGTACCGGTTGGATGATGCGGGTCATGGATCGTCTGGTAACCGGAGAGGCCGAAGTGGAAGAGATCGACATGCTGCTGGATGTGTCCAAGCAGGTCGAAGGCCACACGATCTGCGCACTTGGCGATGCGGCAGCCTGGCCCATTCAGGGTTTGATCCGCCATTTCCGGGGCGAGATCGAGGATCGGATCAACTACAAACGAACGGGACGCGTTAGCGCGGTCGCAGCGGAGTAGCACGATGCAGTTCAAAAACCGGGCGGAAAGGGGTTAGGCGATGAAGAATTCCCAAAAAGTTGAATCTGTTGAAGCGACAAATGTTGGAATGGCAGACTCGCGATTTCAGGATGTAGACCTGTCCGGATCAGTTTTTGACGATATCAATATGTCAAATGTCCGGTTCAACAACGTAAACATGTCCAATGCGTCAATTGCCGATGTAAATTTGACCGGGATGACGATAAAGGGCGTACTGGTTACCGATCTCTTTAAAGCCCATAGCAAAGTCGCCAAATGACTCAGCCATCCGGTCATCATCTCGCTGAACTGAATATTGGTCGCCTGTTGGCACCAACCGATGATCCGCGCGTCGCTGAATTTATGGACAACCTTGACCGCATCAATGGTCTAGGCCGACGGATGCCTGGATTTATCTGGATGATGGAAGGCTCTGGCGCACCGGGAACCGGTAATACCGAGGCCAAGATCGATGGTGACGAATTGTTGGTGCCTAACCTGACCGTTTGGCAGGACGCACCCAGCCTTGAGAAGTTCGTTTGGGGAACAATCCACAAGCAGTTTTATGAACGCCGTGCTGAATGGTTCGAAATTTTGGGCCAAATGCATTTTGTCATGTGGTGGGTACCCGCTGGACATCGCCCGACTTTGGAAGAAGCGCTTGAGCGTCTCGAGTATTTACGGGCCAGCGGAGACTCTGCTTATGCGTTTGGCTGGTCTTGGTTGCGGGACGCAGAAATGTGGCGCAGCCATGGCTGTACTCCAACGGCAGCGGAATAATATGATGCGCAGCGCCACAATTTTGATCGTACTGGCTGTCGCCCTAACGGCGTGTTCCAAAAAGGAAGACGCGGGCATTCAATTTGACGGGCAGTATTTCAAGACCAAAGCCAAAAAAACCGAAGATAGCCTTGCTGATTTTACTGTCACAGTGACTCCGGTGTCGTCTTCGTTTGAAGGAGCGTTGGAGGCCGGAGAGTACGAAGGCACGAAATATTGCATCAAGAATTTCGGTACATCGGTCATTAAGTGGACGGTCGGGCCAAAAACAGATCCTAAGCAAATTCAAGTCACTGACAACACTCTGACCCTGCTGGGACGGTGCTATCCATGATGCGCGATCTGGCATATCCTTGCCGATCTGGCGCGCTGTTATTGAATAACAGCCGCCAAACTGCGCGCGTTTGCCTCTCAAAATCAATGAGGCACGCTATGGTTACCATCAAAACCCTTTCTGTTGTCGTCGCATTATGCGCGGCGTTTCCTGCGGCATCTGCCGGTGAAAAACCTTCGCTGCGCGACGTTCCCGAGGTCGAGAACATCATTTTTGCCGCAGCCGTTGCGCATGAAGTCAGCGAAATATGCCCAAGTATCAAGGCGCGCAAAATCAAAGCGCTTGGGATGGCGTGGCGCTTGCGTTCGCGCGCAAACGAACTTGGTTATAGCGACAGTGAAATTAAGGCCTATGTCGAATCGAAAACTGAAAAGGCCCGGATGCGCGCCAAAGGCGAAAATTATCTGCGCGCCAACGGTGTCGATTATAACAAACCAGAAACCTTCTGCGTGTTCGGACATGCAGAAATTGCGAATTCCAGCGCGGTTGGCGCGCTATTAAGGGCGAAATAGACAATGTCTGACATCCGCAAAATCGTCATTGACGGAACCGAGATCGAAGTGGACGGGGCGATGACCCTGATCCAGGCCTGTGAAGTGGCTGGCATCGAAGTGCCGCGTTTCTGCTATCACGAGCGTCTGACCATTGCCGGCAACTGCCGCATGTGTCTGGTCGAAGTTGTGGGCGGTCCGCCCAAACCGGCCGCATCCTGCGCCATGCAGGTCCGCGATTTACGTCCCGGTCCCGAAGGGCAGGCTCCGGTAGTCAAAACCAACTCGCCCATGGTCAAAAAGGCCCGCGAAGGCGTGATGGAGTTTCTGCTGATCAACCACCCGCTGGATTGCCCGATCTGCGATCAGGGTGGCGAATGTGATTTGCAGGATCAGGCAATGGCGTACGGCGTTGATTTTTCACGCTTCCGCGAAGCCAAACGGGCGACCGATGACCTTGATCTGGGCCCACTGGTGGAAACCCATATGACACGGTGCATTTCCTGCACACGCTGTGTGCGCTTTACCTCGGAAGTCGCAGGCATTTTGCAAATGGGCCAGACCGGTCGTGGTGAGGACGCCGAGATCACAACTTATCTGGGCGAAACGCTGGACAGCAATATGCAGGGCAACATCATTGATCTTTGTCCGGTTGGCGCGCTGGTGTCCAAACCCTATGCGTTCACAGCTCGCCCGTGGGAACTTAGCAAAACCGAAAGCATTGATGTGATGGACGCGCTTGGATCATCCATTCGGGTTGATACCAAAGGGCGCGAAGTCATGCGGTTCTTGCCGCGCAACCACGACGGCGTAAACGAGGAATGGATTTCCGACAAAACCCGCTTTGTCTGGGACGGTTTGCGTCGCCAACGGTTGGATCAACCTTATGTGCGAGTTGACGGCAAACTGAAACCCGCCACATGGCCCGAAGCGTTGTCGGCTGTTGCCGAGGCGATGAAAGATAAAAAGGTTGCGGGCATTGTTGGCGACCTGGCTCCGGTCGAAGCAGCATTTGCGCTTAAGCAGCTGATCGAAGGGCAGGGTGGCGTTGTTGAATGCCGGACAGACAACGCACGGCTTCCTGAAGGAAACCGTGGGGCCTATGTCGGGACCGCCTCGATTGAGGACATTGATACAGCCAAGCGTATCTTGCTGATTGGCACCAATCCACGTGATGAATCGCCGGTGCTGAATGCACGCATCCGCAAAGCCTGGACCAATGGCTGCGATGTGGCGCTTGTCGGTCCCGAAGTGAACCTGACCTATGAATATACCCATATGGGTGATGATCGCGCGGCACTGCAAAAGGTGTTGGATATGGGCGGTTCGGACGAAATTCGTGATACACCCTCTATGGTCATCATCGGACAGGGTGCGCTGCGCGAAGCGGATGGTTATGCAGTTCTGGCAGCGGCTCAGCAGATTGCCGAGAACACCAACAGTGGTCTGTTGGTCCTGCACACAGCGGCGTCTAGGGTTGGGGCGATGGATATTGGGGCGACCTGCAAACGCGGCATGGCCGCAGTGGGCAATGCCGGGGTGATCTATAACCTTGGCGCCGATGAAGTTGATATCGCCGAAGGTCCGTTTGTAATTTACCAAGGCAGCCACGGTGATCGCGGCGCGCATCGCGCCGACGTGATCCTGCCGGGCGCGGCCTATACTGAAGAATCCGGGCTGTTCGTCAATACAGAAGGGCGTCCGCAACTGGCCCAACGAGCCGGGTTTGCCCCCGGTGAGGCCAAGGAAAACTGGGCTATCCTGCGTGCGCTAAGCGCCGAAGTAGGTGCTACATTGCCATACGATTCACTGGCGCAGTTGCGTCAGGCATTGGTGGCTTCGGTTCCGCATTTGGCGAAAATCGATCAGGTTCCCGAAAACGAGGTTCAGCCGATCGAGCCAGACGCACTTGGCAAAGCCAGCTTTCGTCCGGCGGTAGCAGATTTCTACCTGAGCAACCCAATTGCACGGGCGTCTGAACTGATGGCTGAACTTTCCGCCAACGCCAAGGCGCGCAATCAAAAACCAATGGCGGCTGAATGATCCGAGCGATGCTCATATCCCCCCTGTTACTGACCGCCTGTGGCGATCAGGTCGGTAATCAGACTGGCGATCAGGTTTCGCGCTTTGCTCCGGATTATGGCGCGGTCGAAACCAGTTTGCTGGATGGTGATCTGGTGCGCTTTGACGTGACAATGACGGGTGCGCGCGACGCCAGCGATGTTGAAAACTATGCGGAATGTGCTGCAGCACAATATGCCCTGATCCGGGGTTACGGATTTGCGCGTCATTTGCGCACAAATGTCGATGAATCGGGTGGCGTGTGGGCGGCAGATGCTGTTTACACCATCTCGCCAACACTGCCGCGCGGATTGCGCACCATTGACGCTGAAGTTGTGGTCGCCAGTTGTGCGGAAAACGGAATACCTACGGTGTGAGGACTTATGGCTGAATTCTTTACCACGAACTATTTTGGCATCGCGCTGCTGATTATCGGGCAGGTGTTGCTGCTGGTGGTGCCTTTGTTGGTCGCTTTGGCGTTCCTGATGTATGCGGACCGCAAAATCTGGGCAGCAGTGCAGATGCGACGCGGGCCAAACGTGGTTGGCGTGTTCGGATTGCTGCAAAGCTTTGCGGATTTCCTGAAATACATCGTCAAAGAGGTGGTGTTCCCGGCGGGCGCTGACCGCGTGGTGTTCTTGCTGGCCCCACTGGTCAGTCTGGTCATGGCGCTGATCGCCTGGGCGGTGATCCCGTTCAGCGACACTTTGGTGATCTCCAATATCAACGTTGCAATCCTGTATGTATTCGCGGTGTCCTCGCTTGAGGTTTACGGCGTCATCATGGGCGGCTGGGCTTCGAACTCGAAATACCCGTTTCTGGGTGCTCTGCGCTCGGCGGCGCAGATGGTGTCATATGAAGTCAGTATTGGCCTGATCATCATCGGCGTGATCCTGTCCTCGGGATCAATGAATTTTGGTAACATCGTTGCCGCGCAAGACACTGGATATGGCATATTCAGCTGGTACTGGCTGCCGCATTTCCCGATGCTGATATTGTTCTTTATCAGTGCTTTGGCCGAAACCAACCGGCCCCCATTTGATTTGCCAGAGGCTGAATCAGAACTGGTGGCGGGCTATCAGGTCGAATACTCATCAACCCCGTTCCTGTTGTTCATGATCGGCGAACTGGTCGCAGTGGTGCTGATGTGCGCACTGGTGACATTGCTGTTCTTTGGTGGCTGGCTGTCGCCAATTCCCGGCCTGCCTGATGGGTTGCTGTGGATGGTTGCGAAAATGGGCGTGGTGTTCTTTTTCTTCTCGATGGTCAAGGCAATCACGCCACGCTATCGCTATGACCAACTGATGCGCATTGGCTGGAAAGTGTTCCTGCCCATGTCGCTTGGCTGGGTGGTATTCGTGGCCTTTGCCGCCAAATTTGACTGGTTCTGGGGCACATTCGCCCGCTGGACCGTAGGAGGCTGACGCATGACTCAG
>PIVL01000273.1 GCA_003354145.1 Paracoccaceae bacterium | reverse complement strand
GAGGTGCCCTGGTCTGTTGCTGCTGCCGAAAACACCAGCGTTGAGTGGCTGTTCGGGGATGGCACAAAGGCCAGTGGCCCCAATGTTCTGCATAGCTTTTCAAAGCCCGGCCTGTTCCCGGTGCGTGTCTCTCTGGATGACGGGGCTGGAATGCGGGGTAGCCAACGCCACGAAGAGATCTATGTACGCGTCAATTCCCAGCCAACCGCACTGGCAGGCCCTGACCGGACCGTTTGTCCCGGCGATACGATTGTTTTCGATGCGGGCCAGTCCGGCGATCTCGACGGCCAAATCGCCCTCTGGATATGGGAGTTTAGCGATGGAACCCGCCTGGAGGGGCAATCTGTGGAACGGGTTTTCGACGAACCAGCCGACTTGCAGGTGCGCCTGAGCGTTCAGGATGACAGCGGTGCGCAAGCCTGTTCGATCGGGACAGATACGGCGCGGGTTCTGGTCAACGCCAGCCCATCGGTCGATGCCGGGCCGGACCAATCGGTTCGCATTGGGGCGGCGCATGATGTTGTGCGATTTGATGCGACGTCGGTCAGTGATCCTGACAATCACGGCGTCCGGGTGAGCTGGGACTTTGGCGATGGTGCCTCGGCGGCAGGGGCTGTGACCCGGCATCGATTCACCCACGCGGACAGCTATACGGTTACGGTCACAGCGCGTGATGCAACCGGGCTGGCTTGTGGCGTGGCCACAGATAGCGCGGTTGTGACCACGACAGCGCGGGACTAGGGCCATCATGCGTATACCGCTGCGCCTGAAATTCGTGTTCTTTGCCACGCTATTGGCTGTGGGGCCCTTGGTGCTTGTCGGGCAAAATCTGACGCGGCTGACCCGTGACGAGCTGAAAAGCGCTGCGAACGAAGACCTGACCACGGTTGCCGCAGAATTGCGAACAGCCTTTGATAGCACGTTTCAAGGGCGCTGGCTGACTCCGCTGATGGTGATCCGCAGCGCCATCGACAGCAAGGATCTCGGCGTGCCGCAAAAGGTGTCTCTGTTAACGCTGGGATTGCAGGAGCTGCCTCAAGTGATGGCAGTTCAACTGACCATCGAAGGTTCTGATCTTCCAATACTGGTGACCAGTCAAGGATATGCCGACCGTTTGGCGGCGCATGGTCTCGATCCTATCAATATATTGACGACACCACCTGAACTGATCAAGGCGATCGCAGGCACCGGCCAGTTTGGACGCCCGATTGTTACGCAAGTACCGCAAACCGGCGATTGGATTGCCACGCTTGCCTTGCCCCTGACCCTGCAAATCGCCGGGCGTCAGGTAACGATGTCGGCCAAGATCGAGCTTTCTCCGCTGGCCGAGATGGTGCGCCGCCACCCGTTTGCCCAGCGGGGCGAGATTACTGTTGTCGATCAGGCGGGTCGATCTGTTCTGTCCGATCCTGTCCGACAGCTAAGCGCCCGCGCGATTGTGTCCTCGACCCTGCCACTAATTATGGCCGGTGCGCGTGCCGATGCGCTGCAGCCTTACCTGCGACCTGATGGCGCCGCCATGTTGGGGGCTTATGCGTTTCCTGACTGGTTTCACTGGGCGGTCATTACCGAACTCAGCGAAGAAAAGGCCTATGCCGTGGTCAATGCGATAACCCGTCAGATCATGTACGTGGGCCTGGTTGGTTTTGCTCTCGCCAGCGCTGGGGCGCTGATCTTTGGTCGGCGCATGACCCGCCCGATCTTGAAAATTGGCGAAATCGCGGCCCGTGTCGGGGACGGTGACTTTACCGCCCGTGTTGAAGGCGTAAATTCTCGCGATGAGATCGGCGATTTGGCCAGTCGGTTCAACAGGATGATCGGCCAGCTGGGCCAGCGGTTGGAACTCATGAAATTTGTTTCTCATGGGACTATGTCGGCGATCCGGGCTGCAGATAACAAAGGTGTGTCACTAGGCGGAGAACGGCGAAGCGTTTCCGTGGTTTTCACTGACATTCGCGGCTATACGGCGTTTTCAGAGAAAGTATCGCCCGAAGTGGTGATCGAAGCCCTGAACCGCTATTTTGATGTTCAGACCGAAGTGGTGGAAAAATACCATGGTGATGTCGACAAATTCATCGGTGATGCGCTTGTCGCGGTATTCGAAGGGGAGGGCAAAGAACAGCGCGCCGTCACGTGTAGTGTCGAAATCATTGAAGCAATGGCTGATCTGCTTGGCACCTATCCCGAATACAACATGAACCTGGGCCTTGGCGTCGCCTCGGGCGAGGTGGTCTTGGGCGCGATGGGCGCGCGTGATCGGATGGATTTCACCGTTTTGGGATCGACCGTGAATTTGTCTGCGCGTTTGTGCAGCAACGCAGACCCTGGTCAGGTTTTGGTCGATCTGGCCACACGCGAAGCCGTCGCCGGGGTGACGCAACTGACATTTGAACCACTTGACGCGATACAGCTGAAGGGATTCACCGATCCGGTTCAGGCCTTCGCTGCGTACCGCGCTGACAAGGCGGTACCGCCCGAGACTTAGCGAAAAGTCACGGCACGGTTCAGCTTGAAGTGGCCCTTTTGGAATAGGCTCTGATCCTGATTGAAGTGGTTGAAAAGGGAGGAGTGGACGGCAGCGAATTTCTGCAAATATCGCCTTTGCCGAAACTGCAGCATAACCCGCTCTCTTCCACGAAACGGAACGTGCGAAAAGGGCATCGTTTTGTCATAGGTAGAAACTTGATTGATGCTTTGCCATTCACAACCGAGTTTTCTCAGACAACACCTCAGCGTCTGCTCATATTACCCGACCAACACACAGGATTCACGACATGAATTCCTCATCGGATTTGTGCTGCCAATCCGATGGGTAGTCCAAAAAAGAGTAGCGGGTCACTTCGTCGATGCACTGCAAATAATGCTGTGTCCTTTCTTTTTGAGTTCCATTGATTAGACTGATTGAACAAGAACACTCAAAGGGAGAAGAAAAAATGAAAAGAATTATGGCCGCGGGTGTCACCGCGGCATTGATGGCGTCCAGTGCAATGGCGGAAGAAGTAAAACTGGGCATAATCTTTGGCTTCACGGGGCCAATTGAATCTCTGACGGGGCCGATGGCGGCAGGAGCGGAACTGGCGATGAAAGAAGTGTCCGATTCCGGACTGTTGCTGGACGGGGCGACGGTGACATCGGTACGTGGCGATTCAACCTGCATCGATTCTGCCTTGGCGACGGCCGCTGCCGAAAGGCTCGTAACTTCAGACAAGGTGAACGCGATCGTTGGCGCTGATTGTTCCGGCGTGACTGGTGCTATCTTGCAGAACGTCGCACGAGCCAACGGTATCGTAATGATCTCGCCTTCGGCGACGTCGCCGGGCCTGTCAACGGCCGAGGACGACGGGCTTTTCTTCCGTACCGCGCCGTCAGATGCGCGTGAAGGCCAGGTTATGACCGATATCATCATGGAGGAGGGGATTAAATCAGTCGCCTTGACCTACACCAACAATGACTATGGCAAAGGGCTGGCTGACAGTTTCAAGACTGCCTATGAGGCCGCGGGCGGTGACGTTACGATAAGCATTTCGCACGAGGACGGCAAAGCCGATTACGCTGCCGAAGTGGCTACACTGGCCTCGGCGGGTGGCGATATTCTTGTGGTGGCCGGGTATCTGGACCAAGGCGGGCGCAGTATTGTCGAAGGCGCTTTGGACGCCGGAAGCTGGGATCGTTTCGTGCTGCCAGGCGGTATGATCGGTGACAACATCCTGACGATCGGTGACGATCTGAACGGATCGTTCGGCCAGGTGGCAGGAACGGACAGCCCCGGTGCTGCAACCTTTGCCGAGGTTGCAAAGGCCGCAGGGTTTGACGGTTCTGCACCATTTGTACCGGAATCCTATGATGCCGCAGCGTTGATCCTGCTGGCCATGCAGGCGGCCGGATCGTCTGACAGCACGGCCCTCAAGGACAAGGTTTTTGACGTGGCAAACGCGCCGGGCGAAAAAATCTATCCCGGAGAACTGGCCAAAGCGTTGGAGATTCTCAAAGGTGGCGGTGAAATCGACTATGTCGGCGCGTCGGCGGTAGAGTTGATCGGCAACGGAGAATCCGCAGGCAACTACCGCCAGGTGGTTGTTAAAGACGGCAAGTTCGAGACCATCGGCTATCGCTAAGCTTCAGGCAATCGACCTGGAAACACCCCGGTTTTGTACGGGGTGTTTTCTTTTGCAGGAACGACAATGGTATGATCAGGACCAGTTTGCCGCCATTTTTGATATTGCTGAGCATCCAAGCCGGATCAGGTGCAGTTCATTGGGCGGTCTACATTCAGCACACATTGCTGTGCAGATAGACCAATGGCCGACCTTGCAGTAACACTTGCCCAAGCACCATTGGGGGAATGGGAAACCGTTTCCACCGCACTGACACATACTGGAACAAAATATGCTGACGAACACCAAGCACGCGGGCTATTTCCTTTATCACTCGATCGGCATGTATCCGGGAAAAGAGCAGGAACTGGCCGAAGCTACGGCTGAATTTGCAGAAGTCTGGGCCGCGCCAAACGACAAGCAATGGGGTTATGTGCTTCTGAAACGGCAGGATTTTATCGATTACTGGCGCAGGATCATTAATGTGCCAAAGGGGTCGACAACCACTTGTGAAAGCGTGACCAACGGCATGCACATGCTGATGAGATCGCTGCCCGAGGGTATGTTGAAAGGCAAGCGTGTTCTGGTGTCCGCTGATTGCTTTCCGTCGGTTCATTTCCTGCTTGCTGGTCTCGCGCCAAAAATGGGGTTCACGCTTGACACGGTGCCGATGAGCGAGGGAAAATCCTGGGTCGAAGCCGAAGATTTCATGGCGCACTGGGGCCGCGACGTGGGGCTGGCTTTGCTGACATGGGTGACTTCAACCGCCTCGGCGCGGGTTGATCTGGCACCCCTTGTTGCCCATGGGCGCGAGATGGGCAGCTTGATCGGCGCGGATATTACCCAGGCGGCCGGATTGATTCCATTTGACGCCATGGAGCCCAAAGTCGACTTTGGCCTGTCTACCAGCCTGAAATGGATGTGTGGTACGCCCGGCGCTGGAATGCTTTATGTCGATAAATCACTGGTGCTTGACCTGCAGCCCGAAGCACGCGGGTGGTTTTCGCAAAACAATCCATTTTCCTGGGATTTCGACAAGTTCGATTATGCCCCCGATATTCGTCGCTTTGACAGCGGAACGCCCGGATCGGTGGCGGCACTTGCCTCGTTGCCAGCGTTGCGTTGGCATGCAGGCCAGGACCAGAAAGAACTGGCCGCCTGGAACCACCGCCTTGTGAACAAGATCATTGCGCGGGCTGACGCGTTGAACCTGCCGCTGCATTCGCCTCGTGATGCGGATCAGCGGGGCGGGTCGGTGATGCTGCGGTTTCCTGACAAGGCAGAGCCCGCAGCGCTGGTCGGTGCGCTTGGTGTCGAGGGGTATTCGGTTGATTTCAGGGGGCAGTTGTTGCGGATGTCGCCGGGTAACGTGACTGCAGAGGAAACCATTGACGCCGTGTTTGACATCGCCGCAGAGGTCATGAGCCGCCGTCGTCGCCGGTTTGCCGGAAAAGGTCCGCAGTCCCAAAACAACGAAACACAAAACCAAAACCCTGTGCCGCCCACCGAGCTTTTGGGTGCTCTTGGTGACATGCTGTTGTCAGGTCAGGTCAAAATCGTCGATTGCACAGCGGTATTGGGCCCCGACACGCCTATTCTGCACCTGCCCGAAGATTTTGCCAAAAACACGCCCAAGGTCGAGATACACCAGATCAGCGAATATGATTCAGATGGGCCGTTTTTTGCATGGAACTGGTTGAAATTGGGTGAACATTCCGGCACCCATTTCGACGCGCCACATCACTGGATTTCGGGCAAAGATTTCGAAGACGGCTATACCGATACGCTGGATGTTCAACGCCTTGTGGCCCCGGTGAATGTGATTGATTGTTCCGAAGAATCCGACAAGAACCCTGATTTCTTGCTGACTGCCGAACATGTCAAAGCCTGGGAAGCAGAGCATGGCGAGATCAATCCCGGCGAATGGGTCGTCATGCGAACCGATTGGGATAAGCGATCGCATGACGAAAAACTGTTTCTGAACGACGACCCAGACCCGCTTGAGGATGGATCACACAGCCCCGGCCCAACCACCGAATGTATCGACTATCTGCTGTCCAAAGGCATCGTCGGTTGGGGCACCCAGTGCATCGGAACGGATGCAGGCATGGCTGGCAAGATGAGCCCGCCTTATCCCGCGCATAACTATCTGCATCGGGACAATTGCTTTGGTCTGGCGTCGCTTGTCAATCTTGATCAATTGCCGCCCAAAGGAGCAATCCTGATGGCCGCGCCACTCAAAATAGAAAAAGGCACCGGCTCACCGGTTCGCGCTTTGGCCATTGTACCGCAGGTATAAGTAGAAAATTGT
>PIVL01000015.1 GCA_003354145.1 Paracoccaceae bacterium | reverse complement strand
GCTCATATAGTGGCATGTGCTCTCCTATTTATCATCGGGCGCATTTCAAAGACGGGGCCAGTTGTCCTTTCGCGGCCCCGGCACGAGAGACTGCGCGGTTCAAGTATTTACGAAAGGAACGCCCCATATACACGCAATTGCGCCGTGGGCAAGTGTTTTGAGCCCTTCTGACATACCCATCGCCGTAGGGCTGCTTGCCGTGCGACTGCAACTTATTGGTGTTGCCTGCCTAATTCCTCACCCGCGCCGCAATCTTGACGCTTTGTGAACCGAAGTTAACCGGGAACTGGCAGCAAATGCAAAGCACGCCGAGATAACAGGACAGATGACATGACTGTGACGAGGGAACAAATGAGTATGGTGATGCCGGAAATATCCGATGTCGAATCACGTATTCCGATCAAGCTGGC
The DNA here is from genome assembly GCA_003354145.1 of Paracoccaceae bacterium. Classification (GTDB taxonomy): domain Bacteria; phylum Pseudomonadota; class Alphaproteobacteria; order Rhodobacterales; family Rhodobacteraceae; genus NORP181. The sequence continues at coordinate 27,874 of PIVL01000015.1, read as the reverse complement.
ACAAGGCGGTAGCGCGGCTGTTATCACCGTCATTTTTCGTATTTGCGGCACAGCACTAATTTTGACGGCTCCAGCGTTGTGGATTGTGCCAGGGTCGGCAGTTTCCCCAGAGCTGTTACTGATGAAATTTGGCGTGACGTTGTTCTTTTTCCTTTGTGGTCTGGTATTGTTGATGCGTAACCACATGGATGCCCAGCCCGAAGTGTATTTTGACCCTATTCGTCGCGAAATGCGGGTATTGCAAAAGAATAACCGGGGTCGTCCTGAAACCATCTTGCGGCGCAGCTATGATACGCTGGGTGCAGCCAACTTTTCTAAACGTTCGGTTGAATTGTGGGATGTGGATGGCAGTGTTCTAATGCGGTTGTCGCTTCCTGATGCCAAACTTCGTCAGGCCTTGCGGATGCATTTTAGTGGCTTGGTGCGTGTGAGCGAACAGTAAAGCTTCGCGATTTCCAATTGCGAATAAGGGTATGAATTCGATGAATTCATGCCCTTTTATGGTTTTCTGTGGTCTATGGCAGTGACGAGGGTATTTCGTGCAGCGCCGAACGCCCGACACTAATACCGATTGCAACAAATAGAATCACCAGAGCACCCAGTGCTGGCAAGGGTGAACGGCGGCGGGTATAAGTTGGCGACTGGGAGCTGGTCCCGGGCAGCATCCGGCGTAAGGTGGTGTCGTGGTCGATGAACTGGTGCTTTAGCGCTCCGGCGATGTGCAGCAGAATGCTTGTGGCCAGCAGGCTAATCATTACCCGGTGCAGCCCGGCAAATGCAGCAGCGAGAGCTTCGCTTTTGGGAACGAAGGGCAATGTCTGACCAAACGGCCACCAGATCGGTGCATAGCCGATGGTCGCAGCGTGATGCGCCCAACCAGCGAGCGGGGTCAGGACCAAAGTGGCATATAGAAGCCAGTGAACCATGTCCGCCAGCTGCGTTTGGGCTGAGTTGTCTGATAATGGGTCGGGTTTGGGTTGAAGGATGCTCCAAAACACACGGCCCAGAGCGACGAAAAACACTGTTACACCAAGGGTTTTGTGAAGTGAGAATAGCCAGATAGTTCGCATTAGGTATTCTGGTGTTACTCCGATTGCTGGTCCGCGCAAATTTTCGGCCATGCTGTGCGCGACCAGGCCCAACGGAATTAGAACGAAAATCAAAGTAGCAGTCAGCCAGTGAAAGGTTTTGGTCACGCTGCCATAGCTTTTGGCGGTGTTGCCGGTAGACATCGGGCGGCTCCTTTGGTCCTTGGGTTCAGGGTAGACGGGTTGCAGCAGGGTGCAACAGATTTAGCGAAAATATTGGTATCGCCTGTGGCCAGTGACTTGTGTGAAGACGCGCTGCGGTTTACATCTCGGCTTAACAAGCAGAACAAACGAGGCCCGGCATGACAATCGCATTCGTATTTCCCGGACAAGGTGCGCAATCTATAGGAATGGGCCATGCATTGGCTGATGCCTATCCGGCGGCCAAGGCTGTCTTTGATGAAGTAGACGAAGCTCTGGGGGAAAACCTTAGTGCGTTAATCTGGGAGGGTGACATTGAGACACTGACCCTGACCCAGAATGCACAACCGGCATTGATGGCGACGTCGTTGGCTGCGCTTCGCGCTCTTGAGGCTGAAGGTGTGGCTTTGACCACTGCGTCTTATGTGGCGGGGCATTCGCTGGGTGAATATTCGGCGCTGGCGGCGTCCGGGGCGATTGGGCTGGCTGACACTGCGCGGCTGTTGCGAATACGCGGGCAGGCGATGCAGCAGGCTGTACCGGTTGGGGTTGGTGCGATGGCGGCGATTTTGGGCCTTGACCTTGAGGCGGTGCGTAATATTGCAGCTAAGGCAGCCGAGGGTCAGGTCTGCGAGGCTGCAAACGACAATGACCCGGCGCAGGTCGTGGTTTCGGGCGACAGGGCGGCGGTTGAGCGGGCGATGGTTCTGGCCAAGGAAGGCGGAGCCAAAAGGGCGCTGGCGCTGCCGGTCAGTGCGCCGTTTCATTGCAAGTTGATGCAGCCCGCCGCTGACGTGATGGCCGAAGCGCTGGCAAAGGTGGATATTGTCGCCCCAGAGGTGCCGTTGATTGCCAATGTGCTGGCTGAACCGGTGAGTGATCCGGACAAGATTGGCAAATTGCTGGTCGAGCAGGTGACAGGAGCGGTGCGCTGGCGCGAATCGGTGCTGGCAATGGCCGCGCTGGGCGTAGATGAGATTTGGGAAATTGGAGCAGGTAAAGCACTGTCCGGGATGATCCGACGCATTGATCGCAGCATTGCGACCCGTGCGGTTGGAAGCCCTGATGATGTTCTGGCTGCCGCTGGTAAATGAAACGGGAATGATAAATGTTTGATCTAACAGGAAAATCAGCGCTGATCACAGGTGCTTCTGGCGGTATCGGCGGAGATATTGCGCGGGTTCTGCATGGTGCAGGCGCGACCGTGGGTCTGTCTGGCACGCGGGTTGAGCCGCTTGAGGCGCTGGCCACAGAACTGGGCGAACGCGCGCATGTGCTGCCCTGTAATCTTGGTGATTTTGTTGCTGTCGAGGCGCTGCCGAAACAGGCAGCCGAAGCGATGGGCAGTGTTGATATTCTGGTTAACAATGCCGGAATTACCAAAGACAACCTGTTCATGCGGATGACGGATGAGCAGTGGCAATCGGTGATTGATGTGAACCTGACATCAGCGTTCAAGCTCTGCAAAGGTGTATTGCGCGGCATGATGAAAGCACGCTGGGGTCGGATCGTTAATATTTCCAGCGTTGTTGGTGCAACCGGAAATCCAGGGCAGGCCAACTATGCGGCGTCCAAGGCCGGGATGATTGGCATGTCCAAGTCACTGGCCTATGAGGTCGCCAGTCGCGGAATCACCGTGAACGCAGTGGCGCCCGGGTTTATCCGCACTGCGATGACGGATAAGCTTAGCGACGACCAGAAGTCGGCAATCCTAACACAGATTCCATCCGGTCGCATGGGTGAGCCGGACGAGATTGCGGCGGCAGTGCTGTACCTTGCAAGCCCTGAAGCAGCATATTTGACTGGTACCACCTTGCATGTGAACGGTGGTATGGTCATGTTGTAGGCCTGTCGTTTGGCAAATGTGAAAGCGTTTGCCAAATACGCCGTCTGTGATATAGGCGGCCAAGAATTGGATGGGTATGGTCAAATGACCAATGCTTTGCCAGCCCCGGAACACCGGGACCAAGCCGCCCACAAAGGGCAAAACCAAGCCGTCCCAAGCGGGTAAAGGCGAATAATCGGGTCTTTGACCCATAAAAAGAATGAGGACATAACATGAGCGACGTCGCAGACCGCGTAAAAAAGATCGTTGTAGAACACCTGGGGGTTGAAGAAGACAAAGTCGTTGAGAATGCGTCTTTTATCGATGATTTGGGCGCAGACAGCCTGGACACTGTAGAACTGGTTATGGCCTTTGAAGAAGAGTTTGGTATCGAAATTCCAGATGATGCGGCTGAAACTATTCAGTCCTTTGGCGACGCTGTGAAATTTATCACCGAAGCCTCCTGATCCGGCACATTCAGTATTGAAGTGCTGAAACGGCGTCTTTCTACAAGGAAGGCGCCGTTTTTACGTTTACTAGGTAATGGCACAGTGGAATATTTGGGTAATCCAGTTTGGGAATATCTTGGAACAGGAATGCGCGGGGATGACGTTGATACCTGAAATAAAAACCAAACGGTTGGAATTGCGCTCAATGCGGTTAGACGATTTTGATCGGTTTGCGGAAATCTGGGCGAGCCCGGAAGTTGTGCGCTATATCGGCAAACCAAAAACGCGAAATGAATCTTGGCAGTCATTTCTGAGCAATGCGGGTCATTGGCAAATGTATGGGATTGGGCAATGGGCCATTGTCGAGCGGGTCAGCCAGCAGCCGATAGGGCAGACCGGTTTTTTCTTTGCACAACGGGGCTTGGGTCCGGGTTTTGATAATTGCCTCGAAGCGGGGTGGGTTTTGGCCTCCGAGGCACAGGGCAAGGGCTTTGGGTCAGAAGCAGTTGCAGCAGCGCATGAATGGTTTGATCAGAACCGACCCGAACCCCTTGTAGCTGTGATGAGCAAGGCAAACGCGGCGTCGCGGCGGGTCGCGGATAGATTGGGTTATGATGTGCTGCGCTGGGCTGAATTAACCGGAGATCCGGTGTTGCTGCTTCGTCGAGAGAAATGTGTGGCAATAGGACAGACGGTTGCAAATTGAGCAAAAGCAGCAAATATCACACAAACAGAGTTGTGTGTTGGGTTTTTTAGCCTTGGTTGGCTGTTGAAAAAATGCAAAATTCCAAAGGTCAGGTGGCCGAAAGGCGCTGACCACAGGAATGCTGCGCTCTTGCCCCCATGCCCTTGGGCAGGGTATGAGCGGTTGCAATTGAGTTGGGGCATAAAAAGGGCAAATCATGCGCAGAGTTGTTGTGACAGGGTTGGGGTTGGTGACACCCCTTGCGAGTGGTGTGGAAGAGACATGGTCGCGGTTGCTGGATGGGCAATCCGGGGCCGGGCCGATTACGCTCTTTGATACAGAGGCCAGCGGAGTGGCCACGACCTATGCCTGCGAAGTCCCCAGGGGCGATGGCACGAATGGCACCTTCAGCCCAGACGACTGGATGAGTGTGAAAGAGCAACGCAAGATAGGCGATTTCATTCTGTACGGGATTGCTGCGGCGGATATGGCTGTGCGTGATGCTGGTTGGTTGCCTGAGGACGAGGAAAGCCGCGAGCGCACGGGTGTCATGCTTGGGTCAGGAATCGGTGGCCTTGGTTCAATCGCCGACACGGCGATTTTGTTGAAAGAGCGAGGCCCGCGCCGCGTGTCGCCCTTCTTTATTCCCGGAGCGTTGATCAACTTAGTTTCGGGCCAGGTGAGCATTCGTTTCGGCTTTAAAGGGCCGAACCATGCAGTTGTGACGGCCTGTTCAACAGGAGCGCACGCGATTGGCGATGCCAGCCGTCTGATTCAGTATGGCGATGCGGATGTGATGATAGCGGGCGGTGCTGAGGCGGCGATCAATGAGATTGGTATTGCCGGGTTCAATGCCTGCAAAGCGCTAAGTACCAAATTTGGTGATGATCCGAAAAAAGCGAGCCGTCCGTACGATAATGATCGTGATGGGTTTGTGATGGGCGAAGGTGCCGGGGTTGTGGTTCTTGAGGAATATGAGCACGCCAAGGCACGTGGTGCCAAGATTTATGCCGAAGTGTTGGGTTATGGAATGTCCGGCGATGCCTATCACATAACAGCACCATCAAGCGATGGTGCCGGAGCCGAACGGTCAATGAAGGCGGCTTTGCGAAACGCAGGGCTAGAAGCTGCTGATGTGGATTACATTAACGCGCATGGCACGAGCACTATGGCGGACACGATTGAGCTCGCTGCAGTTGAGCGATTGATGGGTGATGCGGCAGATACGGTGACAATGTCGTCAACCAAATCGGCCACTGGGCATTTGCTGGGGGCTGCTGGCGCGATCGAGGCGATATTCAGCATTCTGGCCATTCGTGATCAGGTTGCACCGCCAACGATCAATCTGGACAATCCTGCTGTTGAAACACCAATCGATCTGGCGCCAAATGCCAAGCGTGCGCGTGAAGTCAACGTGGCGCTGTCCAATTCGTTTGGCTTTGGAGGCACAAATGCCAGCGTTGTGTTTGGAAAACTGTCCTGATGTGGCGTAGCGTTGCGTCAAATATGCTGACTTTTCTGGTGGTTATCCTGTTTCTGGCGGGAGGTGCCGTGCTGTGGGGGCAATCGCAATATGTGTCCCAAGGCCCATTAGACGAAGCGATTTGTCTGCAGGTTAAACGCGGCTCAAATATGAGCGCCGTGAGCCAAAAACTGGTGGATCAGGGGGCGGTCAACAATGGTACGATTTTTCGGCTGGGCGCGGATTACACCGAGAAGGCCGACAAACTGAAAGCGGGAAGCTTTCTGATTGCGCCGGGCGCGTCGATGGAAGCGATTGTCGATCAGATGACACGCGGCGGGGCGAGTACTTGCGGCACAGAGATCGTATACCGCATTGGCGTGACGCGGGTCACCGCAGAGGTACGAGAACTGGACCCGGCAACGAATGCCTTTGTCGAACGGGCGGATTTTGATTTGTTGGGCAGTGATATCCCCGATGTTTACACGCAAAAACGGGCAGATCACGATACCCGATACCGGGTGTCGATGGCCGAGGGTGTTACTAGTTGGCAGGTGGTTGAGGCGTTGAAAGCAATCGATGTACTGCAAGGCGACGTGCCCGAGCGCCCACCTGAGGGGATGTTGGCGCCAGACAGCTATGAAATTGCCTCGGGCGCTGAGCGGGCGGCTTTGCTTGCGGAAATGCAGGAAAAGCAAGAGCATCTGATCGCTGCGGCATGGGAAGGACGGGCGGAAGGCTTGCCTTTGGACAGTCCGGAAGAAATGTTAATTCTGGCCTCGATCATCGAAAAAGAAACCGGGCTGTCGGCAGAGCGTGGCAAGGTGTCCAGCGCGTTTGTGAATCGGTTGAACCGGGGCATGAGATTGCAGACGGACCCAACGGTGATTTACGGCGTCACCAAGGGAGAAGGCGTTTTGGGGCGTGGTTTGCGTCAAAGTGAGCTTCGCAAGGTAACTCCTTGGAATACTTATGTGATATTGGGATTGCCACCGACGCCAATCGCCAATCCTGGTGTTGCGAGCCTAGAGGCTGCAGTGCATCCTGAGGAAACGGATTACGTGTTCTTTGTGGCTGATGGGACCGGTGGACATGCCTTTGCGGCGACGTTGGAAGAGCATAATCGCAACGTGGCAAAATGGCGGTCGATTGAGGCGGATCAGGACAACTAGGCCGTACGAATTTTTAGGTTTTTGTTAATAGTACCGTACGGTTAGCCGCGCATGTTAACCTGAATATTCTTGACTCAGCGAACGGCTTCGCGTATAGGTTGTGTCAAGCTAGGAGAAGTGAATAAACGACCGCAGGGTTTTATCCTGTCGGTCGTTTTTTGTTTCTGTCGTGCGGGGATCACTCACGCATGAGGTCAATAACACATGATTTTGATTACCCCGGAAGAACGGGTCTCGAACATGGAAGCCCTGTTGCATTCCATCGAGAACTCGATCCGCGACGTGCGGAAAATAGCACAAGATCTGAAACAGCAGATCGAGGCCGGGGGGGATGCGGATTTAGTGGACGGAGCGAAACAACTGGCACGGGCCGATGGTCTGGTCAGGACATGTCAGAAAGTGGAGGCTAATCTTGTCGAGTTACACAACAGGCAAACCGGAATTGTTCAAGGGGGCTATGCGCTCGACCTTGAGCAGGCCCGAACTAGAATCGGGTGCCAACTTGCTCGCTTGCGCAGATGCAGCGGTGCGAGAAACGTTTCTGAATGAAATTGGGGAGGGGGGGCTGTGCGCCCTCCCTTTCCTATTTGAATTCTGGGCGATGCCGCATCAATTGCCCCCTGAGGGCGATTGGAGGTCCTGGGTTATTTTAGGCGGCCGAGGAGCCGGTAAAACGCGGGCCGGGGCCGAATGGGTGAGGGCGCAGGTTGAAGGCGCGCGGCCATTGGACAGCGGGCGTGCGCGGCGCGTGGCGTTGGTGGGAGAAACCTTTGATCAAGTGCGCGACGTGATGATTTTTGGCGATAGTGGGATATTGGCCTGCTCGCCACCAGATCGTCGGCCAAAATGGAAAGCGACAGAGCGCAAGCTGGTTTGGCCGAACGGTGCCGAGGCACAAGCGTTTTCGGCGCATGATCCGGAGGGATTAAGAGGGCCGCAGTTTGATGGGGCCTGGGTGGATGAGTTGGCCAAGTGGAAAAAGGCCGGGGACACCTGGGATATGTTGCAGTTCGCGTTGCGATTGGGAGAGGCTCCGCAGGTTTGTGTGACGACGACACCGCGCAATGTGGGGGTCTTGAAGGATTTGTTGGCATCACCGTCGACTGTGACCACTCATGCGCCGACAGAGGCAAATAGGGCTAATCTGGCGGCGAGTTTCCTTGATGAGGTTCGAGCACGTTATGCCGGGACACGGCTGGGGCGGCAGGAATTGGATGGCGTGTTGATGGCAGATGCCGAAGGGGCGTTATGGACGGGTGAAGGGCTTGAAGGCTTGCAGTGTGCCCTGGTTCCGGTGCTGGACCGAATTGTGGTGGCTGTGGACCCGTCAGTGTCGTCGGGTGACAAAGCGGATGCTTGCGGGATTGTGGTTGTTGGAGCCGTTCTGCAAGGGCCGCCACAGGAATGGAAGGCCTATGTGTTGGCGGATTGCACGGTTCAGGGTGTGGGGCCGGCTGGCTGGGCCAAGGCCGCGATTGCGGCGATGGACGAACATGGGGCTGAGCGTCTTGTCGCGGAGGTCAATCAAGGGGGGCAGCTGGTCGAAGAGGTACTGCGTCAGGTTGATCCGTTGGTTCCTTACAAAGGTGTGCATGCGGCAAGGGGCAAGGTGGCGCGGGCTGAGCCTGTGGCGGCTTTGTATGAGCAGGGCCGAGTACGCCATCTGGCGGGACTAGGGGCGCTTGAAGAGCAGATGGTGCTGATGACCGCACGTGGGTTTGAAGGGCAAGGTTCGCCCGACCGGGTGGATGCGTTGGTCTGGGCCTTACACGAGGTGATGATCGCACCTGCTCGGAAATGGCGGCGACCACGGGTGCGGTCGCTTTGAGTTGAAGTGGTCAGATTTGAGTATTTTTAACGAGAAGAAATAACGGGTCACGCATTTTTTCGAGGTGAGATGAGGGTGCGTGCGGTGGGTTTTCGGATTGTTGGTGAATTTAGTTCAAATTGATTTTCAACAGGCCGAGGGGTGCGCCGTTAAGGCGATCCGGTGAAATTGAAGGAGTGTCGGGGATGGGTTTCGAGTTCTTGCGTCGTGGGGCGAAAGCCGCAAAAATGACGGCTGTTCCAGAGCAGAAGGCAAGCGCGACGGGTCCGGTTGTGGCCTATTCAAGTGCGGGTCGGGTGGCGTGGAGCCCAAGGGACACAGTGTCGTTAAGCCGGACGGGCTTTCTGGGAAATCCGGTTGGGTTTCGGTCGGTCAAGCTGATTGCCGAGGCGGCGGCGGCGCTCCCGTTGGTGCTGCAGGATAGCCGTCAGCGGTTTGAGACGCATCCGCTGTTGTCGTTGGTTCAACGTCCGAACGGCGCACAGGGGCGGGCCGAGTTGATGGAGGCGCTGTTTGCGCAGTTATTGCTGACTGGCAATGCCTATGTCGAGGCGGTGAGTGGTGAAGACGCATTGCCGCTTGAGCTGCATGTGCTGCGGTCGGACCGGATGCGGGTTGTCCCTGGGGCGGATGGATGGCCGGTGGCGTATGAATATGCAGTTGGGTCGCGCAAGCACCGGTTTAATGCCGGAGGGGCGGTGTCTGCGATCTGTCATGTCAAATCGTTCCATCCGCAAGACGATCATTACGGGTTTTCACCAATGCAGGCGGCGGCGATGGCGGTGGATGTGCATAACAGTGCGTCACGCTGGTCGAAATCGCTGCTGGATAATGCGGCAAGGCCGAGCGGGGCGTTAGTGTGGAAGGGGGAAGGGCAGTCGGGTATGGAGGATGACCAGTTCCGACGTTTGTCTGAAGAGATCGAGAATTTTCATCAAGGGGCGCGCAATGCTGGGCGGCCGATGTTGCTGGAAGGCGGGCTTGACTGGAAGCCTATGGGGTTCTCGCCCAGTGATATGGAATTTCAAAAGACCAAAGAAGCGGCGGCACGAGAGATTGCGTTGGCCTTTGGTGTGCCGCCGATGTTGCTGGGTATCCAGGGGGATTCCACGCACGCCAATTACCAAGAGGCGAACCGGGCGTTCTATCGTCTGACCGTGGTGCCTTTGGCCACGCGGGTGGCGGCGTCGTTGTCGGAATGGCTGGGTGGGTTTAGCGGTGAGTCGGTTGAGCTGAAACCTGATTTGGATCAGGTGCCGGCGTTGGCTGCTGAGCGGGATGCACAGTGGTCAAGGGTGGCTGGGGCGGCGTTTTTGAGTGATGCGGAGAAGCGGGCGATTTTGGGATTGCCGGTGCTGCAAGAGGCGGCATCTGATGGCTGATCGTTTTGCCTATGAGCCGTTTGAATGTGCGCCGGGGTTAAGGCTGGCCGCACATGAACGGGTCAGCCAGATCCACCATGAGAACCTGAACAAGCGGCTGGATCGGTTGGAAGAACTGTTGGAACGGCTGGAAAAGCGGTTGTGGCTGGCGGTGTACGGTGTGGCGGCGGTGATTTTGGCACAGGCGGTGCAGTCGTTTGTTGCATCGGCGCCTTAGGGTGAGTGGAAGTCACGAAATTGAGGAGTGTGGCGATGGATTTGGAACATAAATTCGCGCGATTTGGCGACGGGCTTGTGGTGAGCGACAATGCGATGATCGAGGGCTATGCCAGCCTGTTTGGGCAGGCTGATCAGGGCGGCGACATCGTGCAAAAGGGTGCCTATGCGGCGTCGATTGGCAGGCTGAAAGCGGCCGGGCAAAGGGTCAAGATGCTGTGGCAGCATGATCCGGTGCAACCCATTGGCGTCTGGGACGAAGTGCGTGAAGACGAGCGTGGGCTTTGGGTCAGGGGGCGGCTGCTGGACAGCACCCAAAAGGGGCGTGAAGCGGCGGCGTTGATTGGCGCGGGGGCGATTGACGGGCTGTCGATTGGTTACCGCGCCACCAAGGTCAGCAAGAATGACAAGGGCCAGAGGCTTTTGACGGAACTGGAGCTTTGGGAGGTGTCACTGGTGACCTTTCCGATGCTTCCCAGTGCGCGGGTAGAGGCGAAGGGGGAGGCCCCTGAGATCGACGATACCTTGCGTGACTTGGCGGCGGTCCTTGATGGGGCGCGGCTGGAGCTGGCGCGCCGGTAACTCGCGCCGAATTCATATCCTTAAATGAGGACTCTGCTGATGAGCAAGACCGAGATCAAGGCTCGGGCCGGGGAAGGTTTGCCCCCGGTTCAGGAAGTCAAGCAGGCGATGGCCAGCTTTGTGAGCGACTTCAAGGGCTTCCAAGACGAAATTCAGACCAAACTTAACCAAACAGAAGAGCGACTGACCATGATGGACCGAAAATCACTTATCGCGGCACGTCCGCATCTTGCGGCAGCTTCGGATATGGATGCCCCACACCAGAAAGCGTTTAACGCCTATCTGCGTTCTGGTGAAGATGATGGCCTGCGCGGGCTGGAAATTGACGGTAAGTCGATGTCGACAGCTGTGAACAGCGATGGCGGTTATCTGGTTGATCCACAGACGTCGGAAACGGTTCAGTCTGTATTGAGATCTACCTCGTCGATCCGTTCGATTGCGTCCGTGGTTCATGTTGAGGCAACGTCTTATGACGTGCTGATTGACCATACTGATATTGGGGCTGGTTGGGCGACTGAAACGGCGTCAGTGACTGAAACCGGTACACCGCAGATTGATCGCATTACCATCCCATTGCACGAGCTGAGCGCGCTACCAAAGGCATCGCAGCGACTGTTGGATGACAGCGCGTTTGATATCGAAGGGTGGTTGGCTGGTCGCATTGCCGACAAGTTTGCCCGTGCCGAGGCCGGTGCGTTTGTATCTGGTGACGGAATCGACAAACCCACAGGGTTCTTGACCTATCCCACGGCCGACAATGGTTCTGAAGTATGGGGAGAACTGGGTCATATTGTGACCGGGGTAGATGGAGATTTTACCGCGACTAATCCGGCAGATGCGATCGTTGATCTGGTTTACGCGCTGGGTGCACGGTACCGCGCCAACGCCAGTTTCGTGATGAATTCCAAGACTGCGGGTCGTGTACGAAAACTCAAGGATGCAGATGGCCGTTTCATGTGGGCTGACAGTCTGGCAGCGGGTGAACCTGCACGGCTTATGGGCTATCCGGTTTTGGTTTGTGAAGACATGCCTGACATCGCATCCTGGGCTCCGTCGATTGCCTTTGGTGATTTCGACGCGGGCTACACCATCGCCGAGCGCCCTGATCTGCGCGTTCTGCGGGATCCGTTCAGCGCCAAGCCGCATGTTCTGTTCTACGCGACTAAGCGTGTTGGTGGTGACGTCTCTGACTTTGCAGCCATCAAGCTGCTGAAATTCGCCGCCTAACTGGGCGACGATACGGGATCGGTTTTAGGGCCGGTCCTGTGGCGGGCGTGTGTCGGGTGAGACCCCTCATGTTGTCTAGCTGCTCCCCTCCGTCCGAGCAACGTGGGGCGGCGCGCGCCCGCCAATTGGCACTGAAGTAGGCCCGGTGTGGCCAGAGCTGTGGAGTGAAATGATGATGTTGATCGAAGAGACCAGCGTACCCGATACGGCCTTGCCGGTCGAGCAGTTCAAGGCGCATTTGCGGCTGGGGACCGGGTTTGGCGAAGACAACTTGCAGGATGAGGTTCTCAAGAGTTTTTTGCGGGCCGCGATGGCGGCAATTGAGGCGCGCACTGGCAAAGTGCTAATTGAACGCGGATTTAGTTGGACCTTGACGGGCTGGCGAGACCGGGCTGGGCAGGTTCTTCCTGTGGCTCCGGTCACGGACGTAGCGCAGGTGACATTGGTGGACGCATTGGGCGCGGAAGCGGTGCTGGATGCTGAGTTGTACCGGCTAGAGGCAGACAGTCAGCGGCCGAAGCTGCGACCGGTCGGCGCGTGGTTGCCCAATGTGGCAACTGGTGGCGAAGTGCGGATCAGCTTTGATGCCGGGTTTGCCACGGAGTGGGGTGGATTGCCTGCGGATCTGGCGCAGGCGGTACTGATGTTAGCCGCGCATTATTATGAATATCGTCACGAGACCAAGCTAGGTGATGGCTGCATGCCGTTTGGGGTAACCAGCCTGATCCAGCGTTATCGTAATGTTCGAATTTCGTTTGGGGCAGAGCAATGAGCGCACCGAAGTTGAACAGGCGTCTGTTGCTGGAAACGCCAGTGCGGGCGGCGGATGGGGCGGGCGGATTTGCCGAGACATGGACGTCATTGGGGTCGCTTTGGGCTGAGGTTACGGCACGAACCGGGCGCGAGCGGGCCGAGGCCGGTGTTCTGGTGTCGACGGTAGCTTATCGGATTGTCGTACGAGGCGCGTTGTATGGCGCGACAGGGCGGCCAAAACCAGAACAGCGGTTCCGCGAAGGTGAACGGGTGTTTGTTATTCAAGCGGTGGCAGAGCGTGATCCTGAGGGACGCTATCTGACCTGCTTTGCAGAAGAAGAGGTGGCGGCATGAGTTATGGTATGGCGACAGCTTTGCAGACCGCAGTTTACCAGCATTTGGTTGCAGATGCGGGTGTTGCATCGTTGGTGGGAACGGCGATTTACGATGCGGTTCCAGCAGGGGATGTAGCGAACACCTATGTGAGCCTTGGGCCCGAGGATGTTCGCGACAGTTCTGACAAAACTGGCACCGGTGCGGTGCATCGGTTCACTGTCAGTGTGGTCACCGAGAGCGCGGGATTTGGTGCGGCCAAGATGGTGGCTTCGGCAATTGGGGAAGCGTTGGAAGACGCGGATTTAAGCCTGAGCCGGGGCCGCGTTGTCGGTCTGTGGTTCGAACGCGCCAATGCGCGACGCAGTGGCAAGGCGGGGCGTATCCGGCGCATTGATCTGCGTTTTCGTGCGCGGCTGGAAGACAATTAACTCAATTTGGTAATTCAACATTTGGAGAGACGTTATGGGTGCTCAGAACGGCAAGGACCTGTTGGTCAAAGTGGATATGACCGGTGGTGGTCAATTTGAAACCATTGCGGGGCTACGCGCCACGCGGGTCAGTTTCAATTCGGAAAGTGTGGATGTGACCAGCCTGGAAAGCCAAGGTGGTTGGCGCGAATTGTTATCGGGGGCCGGGGTCAAATCGGCCTCGATTTCCGGATCTGGTGTGTTTCGCGATGAAGGCACAGATGAACGGGCGCGGCAGTTGTTCTTTGACGGCGAAACACCTGAGTTTCAGGTGGTTATCCCGGATTTCGGCATTGTAGAGGGTGCGTTTCAAGTGACTTCGCTTGAATACGCAGGCAGCCACAACGGTGAGGCCACATATGAACTGTCACTGGCAAGCGCCGGGGCGCTGGTCTTTACGGCAATTTGATCTGATGGCCAATCCGTGGACGGGAGAGGTGGCGTTGGTCATCGATGGGGAGCGGCGGGTGCTGAAGCTGACTTTGGGCGCTTTGGCCGAGCTGGAACAGGTGCTGGAGGTTGGCTCGCTGGTTGAGTTGGTGCAGCGGTTTGAGGGCGGTGTGTTCTCATCACGCGATGTGCTGGCGCTGATCGTGGCCGGTTTGCGTGGAGGTGGTGGATCGCAGGTTGATCTGGTCAATGCCGACATTGAAGGCGGGCCTATGGCGGCAGCACGGGTGGCGGCAGAATTGCTGGCACGCGCGTTCATGCTGCCAGGCGAGACATGACCGAATTTGACTGGCCAGCGCTGATGCAGGCCGGGATGCGGGGATTGGGACTGACACCGGAAGTGTTCTGGTGCCTGACTCCGGCCGAATTACGGCTGATGCTGGGGCAAGGCGCGGGAACGGGGCCAATGTCACGGGCCGGATTGGATGCCTTGTTGGCGGCCTATCCGGACAAAGGATTAGGAGAGTGCGATGACGGATCGGGAGTCACTGGCGGAACTGAATGAGACCGCTGAGGATCTGGGTGATAGCCTGGGGGCGGCGGCCGAAATGGCGGCTGGGTTTGACAGCGAATTGCAACGGGTACGGGCCGCGCTGGCCGAAACCGGCAAAGACGTGGTGACGTTAGAGCGTGGACTGTCCAAGGGGTTGCGCCGAGCGTTTGATGGCGTGGCATTTGACGGCATGAAACTGTCGGATGCGCTGGAAACTGTGGCACGCTCGATGGTCCAGACCACGTATTCGGCGGCAATCAAGCCGATTACCAATCAGGTTGGTGGCCTGCTGGCGCAAGGAGTCGGGTCAATCGTCGATGGGATACTACCCTTTGCCAATGGAGGGAGTTTCGCGCAAGGCCGGGTAATGCCGTTTGCCAATGGTGGCGTAGTGTCGGGGCCGACAACATTTCCGATGCGCGGCGGCTTGGGGTTGATGGGCGAGGCCGGACCAGAAGCGATCATGCCATTGGCGCGAGGTCCTGACGGGAAATTGGGTGTGCGCGGTGGCACAGGTGGAGCGGTGAACGTGGTGATGAATATCACAACTCCGGATGTGCAGGGATTCAACCGTTCACAGGGTCAGATTGCAGCACAGATGAGCCGCGCTCTGGGTCGCGGCAATCGCAATAGATAAATCGGACAAATTGGGGAAATGTTATGAACTTTCACGATGTTAGGTTTCCGGCCTCACTAAGCTTTGGCTCGGTCGGTGGTCCCGAGCGACGCACGGACGTGGTGACGCTGGCCAATGGTTTTGAAGAGCGCAACACACCTTGGGCACATTCAAAGCGGCGCTACGATGCCGGGTTGGGGATGCGTTCGCTGGACGATGTGGAAACGCTGATATCGTTCTTTGAGGCACGGCGCGGACAGTTGTTTGGTTTTCGCTGGAAGGACTGGGCAGATTTCAAATCGTCAAAGGCATCAGCAGACGTGTCATTCCACGATCAGGTGATTGCGCTGGGCGATGGCCATCAGACGGTGTTTCCACTGGTGAAAACTTATCGGTCCGGTGAATTCAGCTATGCGCGTCCGATTGTTAAACCGGTTGTCGGTTCGGTTCGGATTGGGATTGAGCAGGATGAGATGCAAGAAGCTGTGGACTACACTATTGATGAGACCACGGGGTTAGTCACTTTCGAAATAGCACCTGTCGAAACCATGACAATTACAGCCGGATTTGAATTTGACGTTCCAGTGCGTTTTGACACGGATCGCATTCAAACTAGTGTGGCCAGTTTTCAGGCGGGTGACGTGCCGAATGTACCAGTGGTCGAGGTGCGTGTGTGATGGCGGGTATGAATACAGCGTTTCGCGAGCATGTGGCCAAAGGTTTGACGACATTGGCGCGGTGCTGGGCCATCACGCGAGCGGATGGGGTCAGGTATGGGTTTACTGACCACGATCTGGCGATAGAATTTGATGGCATCACCTTTCGCGCCGATACTGGCCTGTCAGCGGTAGCATTGCAGCAAAGCACCGGATTGTCGGTGGACAATACAGAAGCGATTGGCGGGCTGAGCGATGCCTCTGTACGCGAGGCTGATATTGAGGCTGGGCGCTTTGATGGGGCCGAGGTTTTGGCCTGGATGGTGAACTGGGTAGATCCCGGCATGCGCTGGCTGCAGTTTCGTGGGTCTATTGGCGAATTGCGTCGAAGCGGCGGGGCGTTCCAGGCGGAATTGCGTGGGCTGACTGAAGCGTTGAACCGGCCATTGGGGCGGGTTTATCAGAAACCGTGTTCGGCGGTTCTGGGTGATGGAAATTGCCAATTTTCAATGTCGTCATCGGGATATAGCGAAACTTTGACGGTTGCCGAGGTTGACGGGCTGCAGGTGTTTTCATGGGCAGAGCTGAACGGGTTTGAACCGGGCTGGTTCGCGCGTGGGCGGCTGGTTGTTTTGGATGGGGCTGCAGAGGGGCTGTGGGGGCAGATCAAACACGATCGGTTTCGCGATGGCATGCGCGTGGTGGAATTATGGGAGCCGGTGCGAGGCGCTGTGGCTGCTGGTGATCTGGTGCGGATCGAGGCGGGGTGCGACAAACGGATGGAGACTTGCCGCTTGAAATTCAACAATCTCGTCAATTTTCAGGGATTTCCCGACATTCCGAGCGAAGATTGGATGATGGCCGTTCCCAAACAATCAGGCAGAAATTCCGGTGGGAGCCGTCGGTGATGGCGCGGTCTGAAGTCGTCGATGCGGCGAGAGCGTGGATTGGCACACCGTACCGGCACCAAGCGGCACGGCGCGGGGCCGGGACCGATTGTCTGGGGCTGGTGCGTGGCATTTGGCATGAATTGTTTGGGCGAGAGCCAGAGGTCGTACCTGCCTATTCGATGGATTGGTCCGAGCCTTCTGGTGACGAGCAACTGTGGCAAGCGGCGCGCAGACATCTGCGCGAAGTCCCGAAGGGCGACCCCAAGCCAGGTGACGTGATCCTGTTTAGGATGCGCGCCGGGTCGGTGGCTAAGCATCTGGGTATCGTGACCGAAAACGCGCCTACGGGTGCCTTTGTGCATGCCTATTACGGGCATGGAGTTGTGGAAAGCCCACTGAGCATGCCCTGGATGCGTCGCATTGTGGCACGATTTGAATTTCCCTTGGAGGTGAGCTGATGGCGACGATAGTTCTTGCGGCAGTGGGTGCTGCTATTGGTGGGTCTGTGGGTGGTTCGGTGGCTGGGATTGCGTCGGTGGCGATCGGGCGTGCTGTTGGTGCGACGCTTGGTAAAGCCATTGATGAACGGCTTTTGGGGTCAGGTTCCGAGCCTGTTGAAATGGGCAAGGTGGATCGCTTCCGTTTGACCCAAACCGGTGATGGTGAGCCAATTAGCCAGGTCTATGGTCGCATGCGATTGGGGGGGCAAGTGATCTGGGCCTCGGATTTTCTTGAAACATCAAGCACAACGGGCGGTGGTGGCAAGGGCTCTCCGAGTACGCCCAAGACGACGAGCTACAGCTACAGCGTGTCACTGGCGATTGCGGTCTGCGAAGGGCAGATCAGCAGTATTGGCCGGGTCTGGGCAGATGGAGAAGAGGTTGCTCCTGATGAGCTGAATATGCGGGTTTATTCCGGTGCGATGGATCAATTGCCAGATGCCGGGATTGAGGCGGTTGAGGGTGCAGGTTTGGTACCTGCATATCGCGGCACCGCCTATGTGGTGATGGAAAACCTGTCGCTTGATCCATTTGGCAACCGGGTGCCGCAGTTTTCGTTCGAGGTGGTGCGTCAGGAACAGCCTGAGGCAGTGACGTTTGAGCAGGATTTGGCACAGCAAGTGCGGGGCGTGGCGTTGATTCCGGGAACTGGTGAATACGCGCTGGCGACGACACCAGTATATTACAAAGACGGGCCGGGCAGTCAGCGCGTGGCCAACGTGAATTCACCGTCGGGCAAAAGCGATCTGGTGACATCGGTTGAAGCTTTGCAGGAGGAATTGCCGCGATGTGATGGGGTGTCTCTGGTGGTGTCGTGGTTTGGCGATGACCTGCGTTGTGGGTCGTGTCAGGTAACGCCTAAAATCGAGCGTAAAGATGTTGATGGCAAGAATATGCCTTGGTCGGTTTCGGGTATTGGCCGCGATGACGCGGACGAGATCGCGAGAATCGAAGACCGACCGATTTATGGCGGTACACCTGCGGATGCTTCGGTAATCGAGGCGATCCAGCATTTGAACGAGAGCGGTCAGCGGGTGATGTTTTACCCGTTTATCCTTATGGATCAGGGCGATGGGAATGGCCTGACGGATCCATACACCGGGGCGGATGATCAACCGAAACTGCCCTGGAGGGGGCGGATCACATTATCGGTGGCGCCCGGACAAGATGGCTCGCCAGATGGGACAGCAGCGGCGGATGCCGAGGTCGCGGCGTTTTTCGGGACGTCTCAGGCGGCGGATTTCACCGTTGGTTCCGGGGCCGTGTCCTATTCAGGCCCGCAGGAATGGGGGCTAAGGCGGTTCATTCTGCATTATGCAGCTCTTTGCGCCGCAGCGGGCGGAGTATCGTCGTTCTGTATTGGATCGGAAATGCGCGGTTTGACGCAAATTCGCGGAGCAAGTGGTTTTGCAGCGGTGGCTGCACTGCAATCATTGGCTGCTGAGGTACGCACGCTTTTGGGGGCTGAAACCAAGATCGGATATGCGGCGGATTGGAGCGAGTATTTTGGCTATCAGCCGCAGGATGGCAGTGGTGATCGTTATTTCCATTTGGACCCGTTGTGGTCGGATGCTAATATCGACTTCGTTGGAATCGACAATTACATGCCTCTGTCGGATTGGCGCGATGGTGAAGACCACGCAGATGCGCAATGGTGTGACATTTATAATCCTGAGTATCTGGCTGCCAACATCGAAGGTGGTGAGGGCTTTGATTGGTATTATCATTCACCTGAATCGCAGGCCGCGCAAATCCGTACTCCGATCACAGATGATGAACACGACGAGCCGTGGGTCTGGCGGTATAAGGATATTAGAAATTGGTGGCAGAACGAGCATTTTGAACGCATTGACGGGGTAAGGCAGACAACTCCAACCGATTGGTTGCCACAAAACAAGCCGGTTTGGTTTACCGAGCTTGGTTGCGCAGCTGTGGACAAAGGCACAAATCAGCCGAACAAATTTCTGGACGTGAAGTCGTCGGAATCCGGATTGCCAAAGTATTCCAATGGATTGCGTGACGACTTTATTCAACGTCAGTATCTGGAATCGGTGCTTGGATATTGGTCTGACCCAGCGAACAACCCACAATCGGATCAGTATGCCGGGGCAATGATTGACCTGTCCAATGCCTATGTTTGGGCCTGGGATACACGACCCTTTCCGGCCTTTCCTAACACGCGCGATTTGTGGAGTGATGGCGAGAATTATGCACGGGGCCATTGGCTAAACGGGCGAGCCGGGGCGCGGTCATTGGCGTCGGTTGTTGCCGAGATCTGTCTGCGCTCTGGGGTGAACGAGATTGATACAAGCACTCTCTATGGTGTCGTTCGTGGCTATGTGGTTGACCAGGTGACGGATGCGCGAACCGCGTTGCAGCCGTTGATGCTGCGCTATGGGTTTGACGCGATTGAGCGGGACGGGGTTTTGCGATTTGTAATGCGCAAAGGTGTTCAGGCTGAAAGTCTGGATCGGAATTTGCTGGCGGAAAGTGGAGAAATCAGCGGTCTCGTCGATCAGACGCGTGATGGCGAGGCGGAAATGACCGGGCGGGTCCGGGTGCGGTTCCTGCAATCAGACGCGAGCCATGATGCTGTGGCGGAAGAGGCAGTATTGCCGGAAGAGGCGACTCACGCTGTCACAGCGCGCGATCTGGCGCTATCGATGACCCGTGGCGAAGGGCGTATGGTGGCCGAGCGCTGGCTAACCGAGGCGCGGGTGTCGCGGGATTCTGTTCGCTTTGCCTTGCCTCCGTCGATGATGCATTTGGGTGCAGGCGATGTTGTGTCACTGCCGGGCGAGGCAGGGGACGTACTTTA
Organism: Paracoccaceae bacterium; assembly: GCA_003354145.1. Lineage (GTDB taxonomy): Bacteria > Pseudomonadota > Alphaproteobacteria > Rhodobacterales > Rhodobacteraceae > NORP181. Next base: position 7,838 of record PIVL01000015.1, on the reverse strand, counting down.
CCGGATTGACCGGGTCGAGCAATCTGATCTGCAATTGGTCGAGGCCATGCGGATCGAGCCTGAGGTATATCTGCCATCCGAGTTCCCGGACGATACACCAGTTTCGTCGGCATTTATACCGCCTGTTCCGGTGCAACCCTTGTTCCTTGATTTGCCGCTCATTACTGGAGACGAGATTGACCATGCTCCGCATCTTGCAGTGACGGCGCAGCCCTGGCCGGGGTCTGTAGCTGTGTATTCTTCCGGAAGTGATGATGATTATGTATTGAATGGTGTTGTGCAAGCGCGGTCGATCATTGGCGTAACCGAAACGCCATTACAGACAGCCCCTTCAGGGCGCTGGGACAATGGCGCCCCACTGCAGGTTAAGTTGAGCAGTGGCGCATTTGAATCGCGTTCGGCTGAGGCGGTGTTGAATGGGGCCAATCTGCTAGCGATCGGAGATGGGTCCTCAGGAAAGTGGGAGCTATTTCAGTTTCAGACCGCAGAATTGATTGCACCGGATACTTATTGGCTGTCAGCACGATTGCGTGGGCAGCTTGGCAGTGACGGGTTGATGCCGCAGACATGGCCAGCAGGGTCCTGGGTGGTGGTGATGGATGGCACCCCCAATCAAATTGAATTGAGCAGTGCTCAGCGGCGAATGGCGCGGCATTATCGGATTGGTCCGGCGCGCAGGGGCTATTCTGATCCGTCGTTTGTACATTTGATCGAAGCTTTTGACGGCAATGGTTTGCGCCCTTATTCGCCCTGCCATCTGCGTATCGACAACTTGGCTAGCGATGATCTCGTGTTCAAATGGGTTCGCCGGACGCGAATTGATGGAGATGGTTGGGATTTGGCCGAAGTGCCGTTAGGCGAAGAAAGCGAGCAGTATTTTGTTCGGGTACGTCAGGGGACATTGATTGTGCGCGAAGCGACTGTGACCTCGCCGGAATGGACCTATACAACGCAGATGCGTGCGGCGGATAGGCTGTCAGGGTTGGTTGTTATCGAAGTGGCGCAGGTTTCTGCTCGCTTTGGGCCTGGGCCTGTCACGGCGATGGATCTGGCGGTCTAAGTCGTATGCGACCTGTTTTGCATGGAGATGTCAGCAGCGCGGCGAGGGTGCTGTTAAATGTACCAATTGGGGTTCGGGCCAGTCTATGTGCCCGGATGATCCATGAGGCCGAACTGGCGGATGCGCATTTCCAAAGTACGGGGCGATCGCATGTGATGTGGGGGAATGGGTCGCTAATGGGTGCTGCGCGCAAACGGGTACTTGCGGATGAACCGTCCTTTTCCAGCATCGACTATTGTGCCTGTTTTGAACTGGTTCTGCGGGCGCTGATCGCGCATCAAGTCACTGAGACGCACAGGTGATGCATTTGGTTGCTGCTGGATCAAGGTCCAGTCGCTTGAATGCAATTTCGTCTCCGCAGTCTTCGCAATAGCCGAATTCGCCTTCGTCCATTCGGGCGAGGGCCGCATTCAGGCGGACAATTTCCGTATTTCGACGGGTTTGTTGCGCCCGGGCCATGGCCTGGTGTTGCATTGCGTCCATACGGCTAAGGCGGCCAACAGATTGCTGATCCAGTTCAACAACGGCCTGTGCGTCCTGGCCCAGTTGGTTTTCCGCTTCGATTTCGTTCAATCGGGCGCGGATTTTGTTGGCCGTGAGGGTGATGTCTGATTCATTCATTTTTGATATAATGCTCATCACAGGTTTGCGTTTGGCGTTTTCGGTCTTAGGTGTTTAGTCTAAGCGTAGAAAAGGACGTTTGACCATGATTGAAACGCGCACAAACATTTCAGCAGTTGATCCGGTTTGGGATCGCATCACAACCGAAGCCCACGAAGCTGTGGCCAATGAACCCCTCATGGGTGGATTGGTGCATGCCTGTATCTTGCATCACACGTCATTAGAAAAGGCGCTGTCTTACCGGATTGCGGCGAAATTGACGTCCAATGAAATGTCGATGCTGGTGCTGCGCGAAATCGCGGATCGTGCTTACGCTGAAGATCCTGATCTTGTCGAAGCCGCGCGGGCGGATCTGGTGGCGGTGTTTGAACGTGATCCGGCCTGCCACCGGTTGTTGCAACCAGTTCTATATTTTAAAGGTTACCAGGCTATGCAGGCCTATCGGATCGGGCATTGGTTGTGGAATAGGGGGCAGCACGATCTGGCTTATTTCTTCCAGATGCGGGTTTCTGAGATATTTGGCATCGATATTCATCCAGCCGCCAAAATTGGCCGTGGCATCATGATTGATCACGCGCATTCCATTGTTATTGGTGAAACAGCAGTGGTTGGCAACAATGTGTCAATGCTGCATTCGGTGACACTTGGTGGGACTGGCAAGGAAGAAGAAGATCGTCATCCAAAAATCGGCGATGGCGTATTGATTGGGGCAGGGGCCAAAGTTCTGGGCAATGTCACGGTTGGCAGTTGCAGCCGTGTCGCCGCTGGGTCTGTGGTACTAGTGGATGTCCCAAGCTGCAAAACAGTTGCAGGTATTCCGGCAAAGATTGTCGGCGAGGCGGGCTGTGATCAGCCATCGATAATAATGGATCAGATGTTTGGCGTAAAGCCCTGATATTTATGTGTTATAAGCAGAAAAACGCCACCCATTGAGGTGGCGTTTTTTTTGTATGTGTTTCGATTTTGGGGGCTTTGCCCCCTTACCCCCCAAAGTATTTTTGACGAGAAGAAACTGGGGATCAGGCGAGCATCACCATCGGGTTTTCCAGATTGTCGACAATGGATTGTAACAACTCGGCACCCAGTGCTCCGTCGATAACGCGGTGATCGACTGAAAGCGTGACGGTCATGACTGTGGCAACCGCCAATTCGCCGTCATTGCCAACCACCGGTCTTTTTGCCCCAGCGCCTACAGCTAGAATTGCACCATGCGGCGGGTTGATGACTGCGTCGAAACTGTCGATACCCATCATACCAAGATTGGAAATGGCAAAGCTGCCCCCCTGATATTCGTGCGGCGCGAGTTTCCTGTCCCGCGCACGGGCAGCAAGGTCTTTCATTTCCGTCGACAGGGCTGTCAGCGATTTCGTGTCAGCATCTTTCAAAACCGGGGTGAAAAGACCACCTTCGATGGCGACAGCAACGGCGACATCAGATGGTTTCAGTTTCAGCATCCGATCACCTGCCCAGACCGAATTGGCGTCCGGAACAGTTTGCAGCGCCAAAGCGCAGGCCTTGATGATAAAATCATTGACCGATAGTTTTACGCCACGCGTTGCGAGCTGGTCATTCAGTTCAGCGCGGAACTTCAGCAGCGCATCCAGTTTGATGTCACGGCGCAGATAGAAATGCGGGATCGATTGTTTTGCTTCGGTGAGACGCGCTGCAATAATTTTACGCATACCGTTAAGTGGAATTTCTTCGTATTCACGATCTTCGTACATGCGGGCGACGGTATCTGCGGATGGGCCCGTGGCCATCGCCGGGGCAGCAGCAGTTTCTGTTTGTGGGGCAGGAGCCGTTGCCGAGGATCCTATCACATCAGCCTTGATGATGCGCCCATGTGGTCCAGAGCCGGTGATTTGGGATAAATCCACGCCTTTATCTGCTGCGATGCGACGGGCGAGCGGTGTTACGAACAAACGGCTGCCATCCTTGGCTTGCGGCGCAGGAACAGCGGCGGCAACTGCCGTCGCGACCGGTACTGCTTCGGCAGAGGCCGAAACGGCTGCGGGTGCAGCCGGGGCTGCGATGTCATCAACGCTTTCGCCTTCTTCGATCAGCACGGCGATCACGGTATTTACCTTTACACCTTCGCTGCCTTCAGCGATCAGGATTTTGCCAATGACACCTTCGTCCACGGCCTCAAATTCCATCGTTGCCTTGTCGGTTTCGATTTCGGCCAGCAAGTCGCCAGATGATACGGTGTCACCTTCTTTGACCAGCCATTTGGCCAATGTGCCCTCTTCCATTGTGGGCGAAAGGGCGGGCATCAGGATTTCGGTAGGCATGGCGCGCTCCTCTTTAGCGATAGGTCACTTGTTTCACGGCGGCGATCACTTCGTCCGTGGTCACAAGCGCGAGTTTTTCGAGATTGGCGGCATAGGGCATTGGCACGTCCTTGCCTGTGCAGTTGATCACTGGTGCATCCAGATAATCAAACGCTTCTTGCATGATCACCGATGAGATATAGCTGCCAACAGAACCCTGTGGCCAACCCTCTTCAACTGTTACGCAACGGTTTGTTTTCATGACCGATTTAATGATTGTGGCCGTGTCCATCGGGCGCAGTGTGCGCAGGTCAATGACTTCGGCGCTGATGCCGTCTTCGGCCAGTTTGTCGGCGGCCTCAAGTGCATATTGCATGCCGATGCCAAAGCTGACGATACTCACGTCAGTGCCTTCGCGCCAGATGCGTGCCTTGCCAAACGGAACGGTATAATCGTCGATTTCCGGCATGTCGAAGCTGTGGCCATACAGCATTTCGTTTTCCAGAAAGATCACTGGATTAGGATCACGAATGGCGGTTTTCAAAAGACCTTTGGCGTCAGATGCCGAATACGGCATGGCAACCTTGAGCCCCGGAATTTGCATATACCACGCAGCATAATCCTGACTGTGCTGCGCGCCAACGCGGGCGGCGGCACCGTTGGGTCCGCGAAATACCATGGGCGCACCCATCTGACCGCCGGACATATAACGCGTCTTGGCAGCAGAGTTGATGATCTGGTCGATGGCCTGCATGGCAAAGTTAAAGGTCATGAATTCGACAATCGGACGCAGACCCGCCATGGCCGACCCAACCGCGATGCCAGCAAATCCATGTTCAGTAATTGGAGTGTCGATGACCCGTTTGGCCCCAAATTCATCCAGCAGGCCTTGGCTGATTTTATAAGCACCCTGATACTCGGCAACTTCTTCACCCATCAGATAAACGTTTTCATCCCGGCGCATTTCTTCGCTCATGGCGTCACGCAGCGCTTCGCGAACCGATTGCTGTTTGATCGCGGTGCCCTCGGGCCAATCCGGAGTCAGATCAACTTGTGGCGCTGCGGGGGCTGCGGTTGCGGCGACAGGCGCAGGGGCCGAAGTGGGTTCAGCGGCGACTGCGGCGGTTGGTGTAACGTCGTCAACGCTCTCACCTTCTTCAATCAGAATGGCGATCGCAGTGTTAACTTTGACCCCTTCGCTTCCCTCGGCAATCAGGATTTTGCCAATGATGCCTTCGTCAACGGCCTCAAACTCCATCGTTGCTTTGTCGGTTTCTATCTCGGCCATAATGTCACCGGACGACACGGTGTCGCCCTCTTTGACCAGCCATTTGGCCAATGTGCCTTCTTCCATTGTTGGGGAAAGCGCGGGCATCAGAATTTCGGTTGCCATGATGTTTCCCCTTATGCCGTAGCTTCGGCGTAAATATCTGTCCACAACTCAGCCGGATCAGGTTCCGGGCTGTTGCGGGCGAATTCAGCAGACTCGTTCACGATGCCTTTGATCTCTTTATCAATAGCTTTCAGATCGTCCTCGGTTGCATATTTATTAGCAAGAAGCAGGCCGCGCACATGTTCAATTGGGTCGCGTTCCTCGCGGACTTTCTGCACTTCTTCGCGGGTTCGGTATTTGGCCGGGTCAGACATGGAATGACCGCGATAGCGATAGGTTTTGATTTCCAGGATATAGGGGCCTTTACCCGATCGACAGTGTTTGATGGCCTTTTCACCGGCGTCACGTACCGCAAGCACGTCCATGCCGTCGACAATTTCTCCGGGAATACCAAAGGCTTCGCCACGGGTGTAGATATCACGCGTCGAGGTCGAGCGTTGTTGCGAGGTGCCCATGGCGTATTGATTGTTTTCGATGACATATATCACCGGCAAGTTCCAAAGAGCGGCCATGTTAAAGGCCTCATAGACCTGCCCCTGATTGGCGGCACCGTCGCCGAAATAGGCAAATGTCACATTGTCACTACCTTTGTACTTGTCCGCGAATGCAAGCCCGGTGCCCAAAGGTACCTGTGCCGCAACGATGCCGTTGCCGCCGTAAAAGTTCTTTTCCTCGCTGAACATGTGCATCGAGCCACCCTTGCCGGCTGAATAGCCATCAAACCGCCCTGCCAGTTCGGCCATGACACCGTTAGGATCCATACCGCAGGCCAGCATATGTCCGTGGTCACGATAAGAGGTGATGCGTTTGTCGCCCTCTTTGGAATTTGCCTCAAGTCCGACGACAACGGCCTCTTGTCCGATATAAAGATGGCAGAAACCACCGATCACACCCATGCCATAAAGCTGGCCGGCTTTCTCTTCGAATCGCCGTATTAGCAGCATTTCACGATAATATAATTTCAGCTCATCAGCGGAAACGTTTGTTTTCTTTGTGGATTTTCGGGTGGCCATTGCTAATTGCATCCCCTGTAAAAAATATAGTTTAGCATTAAACTATCTAATACCGGATTTGAGAGCATCTGGCGAGGGAAATTATTGCGCAGCGGAATGTGGTTGGCAAAGAGTGACTTAGCGGATGACGATTTCGTCGGCGCGCAGCAGGCCCAGAACCGAACGGGCCTGTTGATCAAGAAGGTCCAGATCAAGGTAATCATCTGACAGCCGACGAGTCAGGTTTTCCATCAAAGCGATTTCGACGTTAAGAAAAGCAAGATCGCGTTTCAGCGTGTCCGCCTCTGCGGCAATTTCGACGCGGCGAAATAGGCCAAAGTCGCCCTGAACAGCCGCAAAGGTGAAATAAGCGCACAGGGCAAACGCCACGGCGAAATAAAAGAACGAGCCAAATCCGGGCATGGTACTACGGGTCACTGTAAACTGCCTCAAAAATCGCCTCTGACGGGCGTGTTTAAACAGTATGGCACAGGTGATTCGCCTTGTGAATCCCAATAACGCCATTTCACCCATATTTTATTAACCAAGTTGGCCCGCAATTAAAGACTGCGGGCCACTTTACCAATTGATGGATGCTAGCGTCTGCATGCCGTCGGCGGCCAAAGTGCGCCGTGCTACGCCTTTTGTGTATATCTCTGAGGTTTTTGCCTGAGTATGCGACATGACGGCCATTATCTGATGTTGAGAGCATCCACCCTCTGCCATCAATTCGGCTACAGCCTTCCGTACCCCATGAGAAGACCTGCCGGGTATTCCCGCATTTTCGCACCATCTCTGGACACGGATGCGCAACGCCTCGGTTGACGGGAGTGGCTTTCCTTTTTCGTTCAATATGTATGATGCTCCAATGACATTACTGTGTCTGGTTGCCTCAAGTAGCGGCGGCAACATTGGAATTGAAACCGGCGCGGACCCTTTTTTTCTGGGCTGCCATTCGAGCCAAATCTTGCCGTTGTACGTGGTTTCTTGGCCTCTACCGAGCCACAACGCATCCCCGATCCTACAGGCCGTGAAAACTTGGATGGTTAGCCATAAATGAGCAGTGGTCCCCTTTGGGTGGGTCTTTCTGAAGGCCTTGAGGTCGTCTGTTGTCCACGGTTGCGCGCCTCCTTTGGGGTTTCGGTTTATTTTCGCTATACCAGCGGCAGGGTTTTGATCTAGTTCTCCCCGTTCGATCGCCCAATTGTAGACCGCTCGAATGGAATTTATCAGATTGTCTGCTGCGCTGGGGTATGCCGCCCATGCGTCGCGTATCTCAATAAATGCGTTCGTCGGGGCGTCCATATCGCAGTCACCGTATCTGGTGCCTTCTGGATCAAGGTGATTGCAAAAGCGGCCAAGGACGCTTCGCCGCTGTCTCAACGTCAATGGTGACATTTGACCCGCCTCAACCATCTTCCGCAAGAAATCCAGGTATCGCCCAATCAGCCAATCTAGCGATCTGTCGACCGGCTGTTTATTGGTTGGTTTCCATTGTTCCC
>PIVL01000590.1 GCA_003354145.1 Paracoccaceae bacterium | reverse complement strand
GATACGTGCGCGCGGGCGCGCGCGCTCGCGCCGCGCACGGCGATGACGCGCACGCGCGCTCGGCCGTCCAAACCGTGTGCGCGCGCCGACGTGTTTGAACGCGCATGCCTCGCGACACGTGGTCGGCATGCGCGCGTGCGCCCGCGAGAGCAGCGGATCCCTGCGGCGCCGCCGTCGCGCGCCTCGGAGCGTCGTGGGCGCGCGCTCGGCCGGAGCGTGCACGACATTCGTCCGCCGGTGGCCGTTGCAGCTCGGAGGTCGCTCGTCTCGGACGACGATCGAGAGGTGCCGCTCGCACATCGCGCGCGCTGCGCGCAACGCGCGCGGCGCTCTCCCGCCGTTCACAGTGAAGCGGCCGCGGGGCCGGGAGGGCCGCTCGTCTCGGACGACGGCCGAGAGTGACTGCCCGTTCCGCGCGGCGGCACGTGCGAGGACGAGCGCTCGCGCGGGCGCAGCCATGGCGGCGGCGCCGAGAGATGCCCGCCTCGACGCCGCGACTCCGGGCGACGCCTCTGGAGCGCAGGCGGGCTTCCTGGACGTGTGGATCGCGGCGAAAGGCTCCAAGCAGCACTTGCTCGACACGCTGGCGGAGGACGATTACAGGGGGCCATCACGGAGCGAAGGGCACGTAATCATGCACATGTACGCGATGGCCACGCTGAACCCGCTGCACCAACCACAGATAAAGAGGAACGCGGGGCACGTGCTGCTCGCCTTTCACCGCAGCTCCACGCGGGCGCCGTGTGAGACACGGTACATGCAGGGAGCGCAGCCGTGGGCGGGCGTGCTGCGGGTGCCGATTGCGCACGTGGCGCCGCTGCTGCGGTTGGGCGCGCAGGAGCTGTGCCCGCAGGACATCGTGAGGTGCGTGCCGCCCACGACGGCGGCGCGACTCTTCGCGAGCACGGCGACGCTGCTGACGGAGGGAACGTTCGGCGCCGGCGAGGGCCAACAGCGGCTCGTACGACAGGCACGGTGCGCGATGGAGCGGCTCGCGATGATACACGAGACGATGAGCCACACCATCCAGCGCCGCGACGTCGTGCACGTGGAGCGCATGGCCGGCGACGCGAGCTTCGAGCCGGTGTCGAACTTCGCGAAGTACGTAGCGGCGAACCAGGCCCTTGTCTCGCTGCCGCCGCCGACGGTGCCGCTGCGGACGCGGCTGGCCCGCGAGTGCTCGATGGTCGCTGCACAGTGCAGGGACCTGTTCGGCACCGGCGCCAAGCAGTACTTCCTGGCCGTGGACTTCGTGCGCGATCGGGACGAGATGTACCGCATCGGAATCCCGGGCATGGAGGCAGTCGAGACGATCGAGCTGCGGTACGCGTTCTACGCGTTCTTCGAGGAGCAAACGCTGGAGGGGTGGTACCGAGACCTCACCGACGAGAACGTGGCACGGCTGATGAGCGCCGCGGACTTCGGGGTCATCACGGGCGTGAGCTACGGCGCCGAGCGGTTGAAGGTCGCCGCGCTGGGCAGCAGCGAGGTCGAGGACCGGGAGCGCGAGCGGGACGTCGCCCACGCCGAACAGGACGACGAGGCGGAGGGGAACGCGATCGCGCCGGACTCCCGCGTGCAGACGGG